>CP104104.1 GCA_025163595.1 Phaeobacter sp. G2 | reverse complement strand
AATGTCTCGGATCGCTTGCAAATAGAACCACTATTGGCTGCGCACCCCAAGCCCCTGAAATCTCGTGAAATAGCCGCTGAGCATGTAAGATTTATGGGCCCAGAGCCTAGTCTTCGGACAGGATCGGAAAGCGCCGCCCGGTGATATGCAGCAACTCCTGCACCGCTGTCACCAGCGCCGGGCCCAGGCTTTCGGTGATCAGGTTATCTGTCAGGTCGGTTTTTTTGGCGCCGCTGAGAAACACCACAGGCTCGCCAAACTCTGACGGACGATAGGGGGTGGCAATGGCGTTGATAGAGGTGTTGAAGCGCTGCTCGCCGCGCACAAAAGCATAGCCGTCACTCAGCAGGCTCGACTGCGCCTCTGCGCCAAAATCCTGATAAAGGGCCTGATCCTCGGGTGACATGGCGCCTGTCTGTTTTTCCATTTCGCTGCGCCCCAATGCGCCCAGAAAGGCCGCCCCCGAAGAGGACCGCAGCATCGGCATGCGATACCCTACATTGAGCCAGGTGGTGGTTGAATTGCGCGGGCGCCAGGTTTTGACGATCAGCATCTTGCCATCATCCTGGATCGCTACACCAATCAACGTCTTGGTTGCATCGGCCAGCTTTTGCATGATCGGGCTCGCCGTTTCGACAAACCCAAAGGACGCCCCGGCGATATTGCCAAGCGCCAGGGCCGCAGGCCCCAGCCGGTATTTGTCATGGTGACGGCCATGGGTCAGATACCCCAGCGCACAGAGGGTAAAGGTCAGCCGCGATACAGTTGATCGCGGCAGACCGGTGCGCTCTGAAATCTCCAGATTGCCAAGACCATCGTCATTGGGCCCAAAGGCCCGCAAAACATTGAGCCCGCGCGCCAGGGTATTGGCAAATCGCTTGTCGTCTTTCAGATCTGGCATCGCCTATCGTCCTAGCGGTGGTTAGGAATTCCAACGTATAGAATTTCTTGCAAATGAAAAAGCCTGTTCACCTTGCCGTCATAGACAAGAGCAAAGAAATCGACGGAAAGCCCACAATCAGCGCCAAAACCACCACATCCACGCACAAGAACCGCCAGATGCCTGCAAATACCGTGCCAATTGGCGCCGCTTTGCCAACCACATTGGATAGCACAAAGACATTCAGCCCCACCGGCGGTGTAATCAGGCCAATCTCCAGCAGCTTCACCACCACGACGCCAAACCAGATCAGGTTCATGCCGTAGGATTCCACCAGTGGCACCACCAGCGGCAGGGTCAGCACCATGATGCCAATCGGATCAAGAAACATGCCCAGCATCAGGTACACGCAACAGATGCAGATCAGCAGCACCATCGGCGAAAGCTGTGCATCCGCCACCGTCTGCACCAGCGCCGGTGCCATCCCAGTCAGGGCAATCGCGGCCACAAAGATCTTGGCCCCGGCCGCCACAATGAAGATGGCTGAGGTCTGCACGCAGGTCTCGCGCACCGCTTCCCACAGGCCCTGCAGGGTCAGGCGTTTTTGCGCAAAGCCAATCATGGTGGTGATGACAACACTGACCGCCGCCGCCGCTGTGGCAGTGAAAAAGCCGCCATAGATGCCAACCACGATGATTGCAAAGATCAGCCCCGCAGGCCAGGCTTCGCGCGCGGCTGCCATTTTCTCGCTCCAGCTGGCGGCGGCGCCCTGTTCGGGGACCAGTTTGGGATTGACCCGGATCCAGACCCAGATCACCAGCACAAACCCCGCCAGCGTCAACAGACCCGGCAAAACCCCTGCCAGGAACAGCTTGCTCACCGAAGTCTCGGTAAAGATGGCGTAGATAATGAACAGGATACTGGGAGGAATGAGCGACCCCAGGGTCCCGCCCGCCGCCACGCTGGCCGTGGCCAGACGGGGATCATAGCCCAGTCGCAACATTTCAGGCGTGCAGATCTTACCCATGGTGGAGGCACAGGCAAGGCTCGAGCCGGTGATGGCGGAAAACCCGCCACAGCCCATGACCGAGGCCACCGCCAACCCACCGCGCTGGCGCACCAGCCAGACCTTGGCCGAGTTATAGACAGCGGTGGTGATACCAGCGCGATAGGCAATATTACCAAGCGCCACAAACAACGGGATCATCGACAGATCAAAGCTATGCACCAGATCAAAGGAGTTTGAAAACACCAGCGACGAGGTGGCCCGAATGGCCCGCTCAGGCATGAAGGTGCCGGTTCTGAAGGCAAAGATGGTAAAGGCGGCCAATGTGGCAACCCCAATCAATGCAAAGGCAATCGGCACCCGCATCGCCAACAATACCAGCATCAGGCCAAAGGCCAGTAATCCAATCGTTGCCGGATCCATAAAGTCTATTCCCGAAATTGAAGTGTTCTACGCGGCGCGTCGACCGTCAGCTGCCGACACGCAATGGGGACAGTTCGCACCCTGCTCAGTGGCCTGTGGGCTCAAAGTGGAGGGTTTCACCGCGCCAGACGGTCCGGATATCCCCCAAAGCCATGACCAGCAAACGCAGCCAGCATAGCGAGATCCCAATGACAAAGGCCAACCGTCCAGGCCATTGCGGCAGGTTGAGATCACCGTAAAAGGCACTGCCGGTATTGATCTGATGCATCAGCTCTTTGACGCCCGAATAGATCAGCGGAGACAGGGCAAAGACACCAAACAGGGTGCCAAAGATCACAAAATACTCCACCAGTTTGGGCGGCAGCATATTGGTCAGAAACTCAACCGAGATATGAGCCCGCTGGGTGGTGGCAGCTGCCAGAGGCATGATGATTGCCAGCACCATCAGCTCGCGCACGATGATCACCGCATCCGGCACCGAGGCGTTGAACAGGTTCAGCGCAATCACATCGGCAAAGATCATCAAGGCCAATAGAATGATCGCCGCCGTTGCCACGTCGATAAAGAGTTTTTCGATCCGGTCCAGCATGTCGCGCCTCCCTGCTCGCTTTGAAATTTTGAAACAGCCGGTCTGACACACCAGGGCAGGTCCTTCCCTGCCCCGGTATGTCAGGTTGGTGTTTCAGGTCAGTGCCTCAGCACCAGTAGCGCAGCTTAGTTGCGCTCCCAAGGATAGCCTTTGGCCTCAAACTCGGCGGTGTATTCCGCCACCGCCTGGGTATAGATCTCGATCATTTTCTCTGGATCCAGACCAACGCTGACGGCATTTTCTTTCCAGTCATCCAGGAAAGGTTCGGTGGCGGTGTTCAGCGCCGCGCGCTCCTCAGCCGAGACTTCCAGCACCTTGACCGGACGGTCATAGGCATCAGCCCGCATCGCATCCAGAGCCTTGCTGTTGGCACCAATGACGATCTGCGCAAACTTATCCGCCAGTTCGGTGCCCGCCTGGGTCAGAACCGCCTTTTGCGCGTCGCTCAGCGCGTCATAGCTTTGCTTGTTCATGAACATGCCATAGCCACCGATCTGGCCCCAGTTCAGCACGGTGTAGCTGTCGATGACTTCGTGCCATTTCAGCGCCGGAACAATATAGGAATAGCCCTGGGTACAGTCGATCAGCCCGGTATCAAGCCCTTGATAGGCCTCATAAACGCTGAGGTTCACCATAGTGGCGCCCAGCTCCCCAAAGACTTTGCCGTAGACACCAGCGCCCCGCACCTTGAGGCCAGCGATATCCTGGATCGAGTTGATCTCGGCGCCTTTGCAGGCGACGTTCACATCAGACGCAGTAAAGGTGCCGATATAGACCAGGTTCTGACGCGCCAGATTTTCGGTGATCTGGGGCATGCTGCGCATCAAATGGTCGGTGGCGCGCAGACCAACCCAGGGGTTGGGGCCGCCCAGAGGTAAATCCGCCAAGGAATAGGCCGCCATTTCCTTTTGGAAATAGGCCGAGATCACCGAACCGGCATCCGCAACACCATTACCAATCGACTGCACCGACGCCGAGGCTTTGAACAGGGCGCCGCCCCATTGCACATCCAGTTTCAGATCCCCCTCAGAGAGTTCACCAATACGGCCATCAAACCATTTCAACGCCGCCGGAACCGTGCCGCGTGCCGGGCCGCTGTGGCCGTAAAAGATCGTGGTCTGCGCCGCTGCAACGGTGCCAAATGACAGCGCAACCGCTGCCGCTGCCAATGTGGTGTTTACAAAACTCATAGTCAGAATCTCCTCCCCGAGATTAGGTTTCCCGGCTGCCTATCATACAGAACAACATTCCGTATAGTAGAATTTTTACTTAAACAGTGGTCTCGCGCATCAATTCATCCGCAAAGGTACTAATCAGCTTGCCCTTGAGGATCTTGCCCGTCGGAGCCGCAGGCAAATCCGGTGCCAGAATGATCCGGGTTGGCCGCTTGTAGGGCGCCAATCTGTCCTTCACAAAGTCCGACAGATCCGCCTCATTCAAGCTGCAGGCCGTAGCGACTTTGACAAAGGCCAGCACCTCTTCGTTGCCAGAGACCTGCCTGCCGACCACCCCGGCCATGATGACCTCTGGATGATCCGTCAACGCGCCTTCGATTTCGGCGGGGTAGACGTTGAACCCGGATCGAATGATCAGCTCTTTTGACCGGCCCGCGATGTGCAGGCGCCCCTCCTCATCAAACCGCCCCAAATCGCCCGTGCGGAAAAAGCCGTCTACAGTCAGCACCTTGGCGCTTTGCTCGGGGTCGCGGAAATAGCCCTTCATGATCTGCGGACCACCCACCAGGATCTCGCCGATCCCCTCGGCGGGCGCAGCGCCTTCGGCATCAAAATCGAGCTGGAACGTGCTGTCGAGCATGGGATGGCCGACGCTTACATCCGGGTCCCCAAAGGGGCTGGTGGTGGCACAGACCCCGGCGGAGCTTTCGGTCAGCCCGTAGCCGTTTTGCAGTGGAATGCCATAAAAAGCCTCGGCCTCCCGCTTCCAGGTCGGGTCCAGCGGCGCCCCGCCAGAGGAGACAAAACGCAGCAAACCCGCCTTATAGCGCGGCTCGTTTTGTGCCATTGCATAGTGAAACAGATGCGCATGCATCTGCGGCACCGCCGGCAGCAGGGTCACATCCGTTTGCAGCGCCTTATAGAGCCGCTCAACCGAGAACCGGGCCTCCAACCGCAGCGCCCCCTGCGCCGTACAAACCGAAAGCAGGGTAACCAAGCCAAAGATATGCGACAGCGGCAGCGCCAAATAGGTCATATCGCCATCCTCGATGCCGCGCACCTTGGCCGAGGCCGCCGCCGCACAGAGCAGGTTGAAGTGGGTGAGCATCGCCGCCTTTGGCACGCCCGTGGTCCCAGAGGTATAGAGCAACAGCGCCACCTGTTCGGAGCCATCCTCGAAACTAGGCTCCGACTGGCTACAGCGCCGCTGGAAAATCGCTACGGTGCCAAAGCTGCCCATGGCGGTCTTGGCGGAAAAAGCCTTGCCATGGATCACCGCAGATTCGGACGCGTCCTTACAGAACACAACAACACTGGGATCACTATGGGTGATCATCCGGTCCAGTTCTGCATGGGTGAGCCGCGCATTCAGCGGTACAGCCGTGGCATCCAGCTGGCTGGTGGCAAAAAGAAAGGCGCAAACCGCCAGGCAATTCTCAAACACCATGACCACACGATCACCGGGTTTTACGCCATGCTCCAGGAGCACCTCCTTGGCCTCGGCCGTGGCCTCAACCAGATCGGACCAGGTGTACTTGCCATCCGCGTAGTCGATCATCGCCAAAGCGTCGGGTTTTGCAGCGGCTGCCGCCTGTAGCGTCTCGTGAATTCGGGTCTGCACGCAGGTCCCCTCCCTATGAATCCTCCTGGAACTGAGCCCCCCTGCCCCCTGGACACCCAAGGACGACTCGCAGCGGCCTGGAGGGTGCGGGGTCGCACAGTGATGTTGGGTATAGACCTGCGTCGCTACAATTTCAATATGTGGAATTCAAATCGCCATAGTGAAACTGTGCCGCAGTCCCTAAGCTCTTGACCGCCATGGCTTAAAAAGCGGTGCGACACCTTGCCCTAGCGTAAGGTGAGCCGCAAAGCTCCCCCGCAACCCAGATGCACATCAGGGCGCCAAAGCAAGAATCGCCAAGAATCCTCCTGTTTGGCCCCCTGAACCTTTGCTCTGCGCGCGGCAGCACAGTTTCGCGAGGTCCACCGGCCTGACAACGGGCCTGACCACGGGGCATGCATCAGGCGCCGTAGACCGGCGCCCTGGATGCTGACAAACAGACCAAGCATCAGCCCCTGTCCCACGACATCCGGTCTAGAAAAGCATTATTTCAGCCCGCGCAGCAATTCCTGCGATGGGGTGCCGGTGGCGGGCTGGCCAATGCTGGACTGATAAGCGCTGATCGCGGCCTGGCTTTTGGGGCCCAAAATCCCGTCTGCCCCATCGGTGTCAAAGCCCTTGGCAGTCAGACGTTTTTGCAACGCAACCCGGTCATCCTTGGTCAGCCCGTTGGCATCCGGTGGGAATGTACCGCGCAAAGGCGCCCCCCCGGCGATGCGGTCTGCCAGATGGCCGACGCCAATGGCATAGGCATCCGAGTTGTTATAGCGTTTGATCGCCTTGAAATTGCCCGTCACCGCAAAGCTTGGCCCGCCCGGCTGTGGCTGCAAGGCGCCAGCAGCTGCCGCGCCGGTGACTTCACGCCCCCAACGCGTGCCGCGTGTCCAGCCATTGCGTTGCAGATAGGCCGCGGTCGACGCCAGCGCATCTGTTGGGTCCTCAGACCAGATGTCACGCCGCCCGTCCCCGGTGAAATCCACCGCAAAGGCCTGGTACGACGTGGGAATGAACTGGGTATGACCCATGGCCCCGGCCCAGCTACCGGTCATCCTGTTGGCAGTGATATCGCCGTTTTGCAGGATTTTCAGCGCCGCGAGCAGCTGCTTTTCAAAAAATGCCCCGCGCCGCCCGTCATAGGCCAGTGTCGAGGTGGCCGAAACCACCGGCACATCACCGCGCCGTTCGCCGTAAAAGCTCTCAAGCCCCCAGATCGCCGCAATAATGGATGCGTCAACGCCGTATTTGGCCTCCAACGCCAGCAGGGTTTTGCGATGCCGCTGATAGGCGGCGCGGCCCTTGCTGACCCGCTCGTCTGAGACGGCGATCGACAGGTAATCCTCGAGGGTGCGTTTGAATTCGGTCTGGTTGCGATCGCGTTTCACCACCCCGGGCAGATAGCCGGCATTGCGAAACCCGGCCCGCAGGGTTGCCTCGGATATGCCCTTAGCCTGGGCGCGGCTGTAAAACCCATCCACCCAGGCGTCATAGCCGACATTGGGAGTGGGCCGCAGGTCGGCGGGCAATCCAGGTTTTGCCAGCGGCGTGCTGCCCTGCACGCCACGCTGATCCGCCGAGGTAACATTGCCGCAGGCCACCAGCCCAAAGGCGGCAAAGCCAAAGCCAAAACTCCGTCGGGAAATTTGGGTCGTTGTCGTCTTGGAAAAACTCATCATCACTGCTCGCTGTTTTCTTTTACCCTAGCGCATCTCATCCCGCTTGCAATCCTGGCGCAGGCACAGCCGCCACCGCTGGGCGCCTCCCCGCCGAAGACTGCTCTACAGATCTGCACAGATCCTGCACATCTCTTGCGCAAGCGCTGCGCGGCGCCTGTGGCATCCCCTCCCCTGTCCTTTCAACGATAAAATGAGACAGAGGGAACAGAAGATGACAGGTGAATACATCGTGCGCGGGGTGCCCGCGTCTTTGCAACAAGATGGCTGGTGGTTGAGCTGCGATAGCGCAGAACAGCCGGATCCCGTCGCCCCAAAGCCGCCGCGCAACTGGACAGATCTGGGCCGCAAGGGCGGCAGCGCGATGCTGGCGCTGGTGGTTCTGGTAGCGCTGGCGGACTGGCTGTTCTGGGGCTATGCGCCGGGGCTGTCTATCGCCCTGTTCAGCTGGGCGCTGTTTGGCGCCGCCTTGCTGGTAAACACCCCCGACAAGGCCCACAGCAAACCAGCGCTGCTGTTTTTGCTGCTCACCAGCCTGCCAGTAATAGAACATTATCAGGCTCTATCCCTGGGGTTTCAGCTGTTTGGCCTGATCACCGCCGTCGCCTGGATACATCAGCCATCCAAGGCCCGCCTGGCGGCAATACCAGCGGCCGCGCTGCACCTAGCGCGCGCCCTGCCCTTATCCGGCCTGCGCACGCTGGTGCACAGCCTGCACCAGAACGCCCCAGTGGCCAAACCAAAGACCAGCCAAGACAACAACGACAAAAAGGCCGCCTCCTCCCTGTCAAAACATTTGCGCAACTGGAGCTTTCCGCTGGGCGGTGCCCTGGTGCTGATCACCCTGCTGCTGCAGGCCAATCCGCTGCTGGAACAGGGGCTGGTGGACCTTTTGAGTTTTGATCTGGATATCATACCGCTGCTGCTCCGGGTGTTGTTCTGGAGCGGCACGGCGCTGATGACCTGGCCCTTTCTCGTGCCCACACCACAAGGCGAAGCGCCTAAAGCAAAAGCCGATACGCCCGCCCGCCGCCGGGGAGTGAGCTTTGGGCTCAATGCCGGATCAGTGCTGCGCGCCCTAGTGGTGTTTAATCTAATCCTCGGGGTGCAAAGCCTGATGGATCTCTCCATTCTCATTGGTGGAGCGGAGCTGCCAGAGGGCATGACGCTGGCGACATATGCCCATCGCGGCGCCTATCCGCTGTTGATCACAGCCATGCTGGCCGGGGGGTTTGCCCTCGCGGCGCGGCCCTATCTGGGAAGCCATGCCAGCCTGAAACCGCTGATGATGCTCTGGCTTGGCCAGAACGCCCTGCTCGGCCTGAGCTCGGTCTTGCGGCTGGACCTCTATATGGCGAGCTTTGGCCTCACCTATCTGCGGCTTTATGCGATGATCTGGATTGGGCTGGTGGTGGTGGGACTGCTGCTGACCGCTTGGCAGATCCTCAAGGTGCGCTCCAACCGCTGGCTTTTGCTGCGCTGTACCGGGCTGGGGCTGGTGACACTGTACATCTGTGCCTTTATCAACTTTGCCAGCCTGATTGCCGCCCAGAACCTGACTATGAAATCAACAAAAATGCTGGATTTGTATTACCTCTGTACTCTTGGACCCACTGCAACCAGTGGCATCCACGCCGCACTGCAAGCGGATCCAACCTTGCGCATCCCATCCGGCTACCACAGCTGCTGGCAGCAGCCTTCTGAGGGTGACAACTGGCGCGAATGGGGCTTTCGCTCCTGGCGGATAAGTTCTTATGCTGGGCTAGATTTTGACGGCGCAAGCGCAGGTAAGGCAAAACCCGATGAAGATTCTCCTGGTCGATGACGACCCCCGCCTGCGCGATCTGGTGCGCATCGCGCTGGAACGCGCGGGTTGGCAGGTGGTAACCGCTGCCGATGGGCAAGAGGCGCTGCTGCATGCCAGCCGCGAGCTGCCGGATTTCATCGTGCTGGACATTGGCCTGCCAGAGCTGGACGGGTTTGAGGTCTGCCGCCGCATCCGCCAGCGATCCGAGGTGCCGATCCTGTTTCTCACCGCCCGCGACGATGAGGTGGACTGCATTCTGGGGCTGGAACTGGGCGCCGATGATTATGTCACCAAACCCTTTAGCCCGCGCGAACTGGTGGCCCGTATCCGCACTATCCTGAAACGCAGTCAGAAAACCCAGGCTCCGACAGTTTTGACCCACGGGAATCTTTGCCTTGATCCGCAAGCGCACCGCTGCCAGATCGCCGGGCAAGACATATCACTGACCGCCCGCGAACAGGGCATTTTGCTGTTGCTGCTGCAAGACCCCAGCCGCATTCGCAGCCGCGCCGAGCTGATCACCCAGATCTGGGGGGCTGGCAGTCAGGTCTCGGATCGCACCCTGGACAGCCATCTGCGCAACCTGCGCGCCAAACTGGAACAGGCCGGGGGCACTGATCTGATCGAGACCGTCCACGCCGTTGGCATCCGGCTTAGGGCGCTGCGCTGATGCCCGGTAATTTGATGCCTGGGAAACTGGTAAAAAAGTGGCGCCCCTCGCTGGCGCTGGTGCTGGGCGGTGGGCTAGCAGGCACGCTGGTTCTGTCGCTGATCGGTTTGGTGGCGCTGCGCTATCTGGGGCCGGAAATTGGCTTTCGCAATGCGGCGGCGCTGCTGGGCACCCTGATCCTCCTCGCGACCGCATTTCTCGGCTGGCTGCTGGTGCGACTACTGCTTTCCCCCATTCGCGCCCTCAACGCCTATACCGCTGAAGTGCGCAGAAAACAGGGCCAACCCGTTGATCCACCATATCATTCCGGCACTGCCGAGCTGCATGAGATGGCCCAAAACGTGATCGACATGGCAGATCACCTGCGCAACCGGGAAATGACCATCCGCAGCTTTACCGACCACGTCAGCCATGAGATCAAAACCCCGGTTTCCGCCATTCGTGCCGCGACAGAGCTGATCGAGGATGGCGCCGCCCTGCCCTGCGAAGACCAAAAGCTTCTGACCCAGATCGACGGAGCCGCGCGCCAGATCGAAGACCAGCTCACCGCCCTGCGCGAGGTCGCCCGCGCCCGTGAAATAAACCACCAGGGCAGCAGCAGCCTCAGCGCGGTAAACACCTGGCTTCAGGGCGAATTTGCCGATCTGCAACTGGCGCTTGCGGGCCACGATCTGGCGCTACCCATCGGGGCAAGCGGGTTACAGATCATCCTCACCCATCTGCTGAACAACGCCCGCGAACAGGGAGCGCAAGGGGCTGTCATTGCGGCTCAGCTACTGTCTACCGGTGTGGAGCTCAGGATTACCGACGATGGCAAAGGCATCTCCCCCGGCAATGCCGCGCAGGTTTTTGACCCGTTTTTCACCACCAAACGCGCCCAAGGCGGCACCGGCATGGGGCTGACAATCCTGCGCAATATGCTGAGCGTCCATGGCGGCGATATATCCCTTCAGCCCAGCCACAGCGGTGCCTGCTTTGTTATTACGTTTGCGGTGCCCTAACTGCGCTGAAACCCGCCCAGGCCTGGGTGGCATTTTTGCCAAACCCCGCTAGGCTGGCAGGTGCACATTCTCTTTTGCACGCCGGAGCCTACATCATGTTCAGTCGTTTTCTTGTTTTGCTCGCGGTGCTTTGGCTGCTGCCCCTGCCCGCCGCGGCCCTAAACCGCGCCAAGGTGGAGCGCCAGTTTCAGGACTGGCTGCAGCAAGAAATCTGGCCCGAGGCAAAGGCGGCAGGCGTCAGCCGCAAGACCTTTAAAGCCGCGTTTTCCGGGGTGACGCTAAACTGGGATCTGCCCGATCTGGTGCCCCCCGGCAGCACACCCCAGGTGCCAAAACAGCAACGTCAGGCCGAATTTGGCGTCCCCGCCAAATATTTCAGCCCGGGCGGGCTGGCAGGAGCAACCTCCATGGGTCGCAAAATGCTGCAGGCCCATGCCAAAACCCTTGCCCAAGTCGAGACTGAAACCGGGGTGCCGGGGCGGATCCTAATTGCCATTTGGGGCCGCGAAAGCGCCCACGGGCGCGCAAAAATCCCCCATAATGTGTTCCGGGTTCTGGGCACCAAGGCCTTTATGAGCACCCGCGCAGACTATTTCAGCGCGGAGCTCATCGCGGCGCTGCAAATCGCCCAGGCTGGCCACGTCAACGCCGCAAGCATGAAAAGCAGCTGGGCCGGCGCCCTGGGGCAGCCCCAGTTTATGCCAAGCAACTTCCTGAAATATGCCCGCGACGGCAATGGCGACACCCACGCCGATATTTGGGGTTCCGAGGCCGACACATTGATGTCCATCGGGCATTTCCTGGCGGAACATGGCTGGCAAAAGGGCCGCGACTGGGGCTTTGAGGTCAATGTCCCGGCGAAGGTTTCTTGCGGCCTGGAAGGCCCAGATCAGGGCCGCAGCATTGCCGACTGGGAAGCCTTGGGCATCACCCGGATATCTGGCCGCCCCTTCCCGGCGGCGGAACGTGCAGGCCAGGGATTTTTGATGATGCCCGCCGGGCGCTATGGCCCCGCCTTTATCGTCACGCCAAATTTTTACGTGCTGAAAGACTACAACAAAAGCGATCTCTATGCGCTGTTTGTCGGCCATGTTGGCGATCGCATCCAATACGGGGTTGGCGATTTCACTGCCCGCTGGCAGGGCCTCGACAAGCTCTACCGATCTGATGTTGCGGCGATGCAGCGCGGGCTGGAGGCCCTGGGCCATGATGTGGGGGGCGCCGATGGATTGGTTGGCTTCAAAACCCGGCGTTCAATTGGTCGCTGGCAGGAAAGCACCGGTAAAGCGCCCCGGTGTTTTCCGGATAGTTCAATAAAATCATTGGCTTCAAACTAGTGTGATCGGACCGCCCTGCCCCCTCGCGCAGGGCGGTTCGCCGTGGTATAGCAACGCCATCATCACCAGGGCAGCCCCTTTGGCGACCCGAACGCAGGACTTAAAGACATCACATGAAACGCGTTCTTGTTACCGGCACTGCCGGCTTCATCGGTTTTCACCTTGCCAAACTGCTGCTGGACGAAGGATTTCGTGTGCATGGCTTTGACGGCATGACCGAATACTACGATGTCACCCTGAAACAGCGCCGCCATGCCATGTTGTTGCAGCACCCCAATTTTTCAGCCACCGAAGCGATGCTGGAAGACGCGGAAGCATTTGACGCCATGGCGGATGAATTTGCGCCTCAGGTGGTCATTCACCTCGCTGGGCAGGCAGGTGTGCGCTACAGCCTTGAAAACCCTAGATCTTATCTGGAAACCAATGTGATGGGCACCTTCAACGTGATGGAGGCCGCCCGCCGTTTGAAGGTCGACCATCTGCTGATGGCCTCCTCCTCCTCGGTGTATGGTGGCAATGACGTGATGCCCTTTACCGAGCTGGATCACACCGACGCGCCGCTCACCATCTATGCCGCCAGCAAAAAGGCAAACGAGAGCATGGGCCATTCCTATGCGCATCTCTGGGATCTGCCCACCACAATGTTTAGGTTCTTTACCGTCTATGGCCCCTGGGGGCGGCCGGATCTGGCCTTTTACAAATTTGCCGATGCCATCCTCGAAGAGCGCCCCATCGACATCTACAACCACGGTGAGATGTACCGCGATTTCACCTATATCGACGATCTGGTGCGCGGTATCCGCCTGCTGATCGACGTGGTGCCCCAGCGCCCCGCCAGCAAGGAAGAGATTGCGGAAGGCGACAGCCTATCTCCGGTGGCGCCCTACCGGGTGGTCAATATCGGCAATTCCGAAAAAGTGCGCCTGCTGGATTTCATCGACGCCATTGAAACCAGCCTCGGCAAAAAGGCCATTCGCAACTACATGGAAATGCAGATCGGCGACGTGCCAGCGACCTGGGCAGACGCAACGCTGTTGAAAAAATTGACCGGCTATCAGCCACAGACCAACTTCCGCGACGGTATTGATCGCTTTGTCGCCTGGTTCCGGGACTACTACCAGAAATAGCAGCCCCGGTTTTGCAGCTGCCCTATGACCTTAGCCAATCTGACGGGCGATCAGTTTCAGGATCTGCTCTGCCGTATCGGCATTGATCACCCTACCCTTCAGCTCGATCCGCAGCCCATCGGATGACACCTCGGCACTCAGCGCGCCACCTTTGGGCAGATCGCGGCTTGGCAGCCGGGTGATTTCCTGAGGCCGTCCACCGCGAGACCTGTCACGCGGCGCTGTGCTTGCGTCCTTTAGTGTCTTCTGCAGCAGAGCCCATTCGGATTTGGCGTCCTGGACATCTGCCTCTGCCAGGGCCGCGCGCAACTGGGTTTGGCGCCCATCCCGCAGCGCGGTAGCCAGGGCAAGCCCCGCCTTTTCCGTCAGCCCGGTTGGGAACTGCAACAGATCACCCAGGGCCTCATGCACCAGGGCAAAGCTGCGCACCTTGGATCGTTTTGCCTTGGAGGCCGCCGCAAACAGCGCGTCCACCGCGGCCTCAATGCTGGGAAAGACCTCTTGTCCCTTTGCCAACACCGCAATGCGCCCGCGTTCATAATGGCTGAGGTTGGCGCGCACCTCGTTTTCTTCCACCATGGAAACATAGGCCGCCTGCCCCGCGTCGGCCTCGCGCACAAAGGCCGGGATCTGGGCAAAGCCCGCATCCCCTGTTGCGAGCGCGCGATAGGCCTGCAGTCGGCGAAAGCCAGAGATCAGGCCATAGCCGGTTTCCGTCTTGGCCACCTCGATAGGCGCCCGCAAGCCGTTTTCCTTGATCGAGGCCTGCAGCTCCGCCATGGCTTCGGCGTCTTCGACCAGACGGTCACGGCGGATGAAATCCTGGTCGATGTCCGCAACGGCCAGGATCTGCACAATCAGGCCGTCCTTTTCAGCCTCGCGCCAGCGGGCGGCATCGCCCTGATCCCGCGCCAGTGCCACCCGGTCAGTGACCCCGGCCATACTGTTGAGGCTGGCCGCCTCGGCTGCGACCTGGGCAATCGGCGGCACGGCGGATTTGGTCTCAAACGGATTGGCCGAAGGTTTCGTCGCGAAACCCTCCTCCAGCTCTTGCAATTCGCTGGCATCCGGGGCGATCAGTCTTCTGCGTTTAGCCATTCTGTTCGTCTCCCATATTTGCATCGCGCCACCAGCAGCCGATCAACAGTTCCTTGAATTCCGCATAGGTGCGATCAAAGGTTTCCCGCCCCCGCACATAGGTGTCGCGGTTGAAATCACGGTAATCGGCCTCGTAGATGCCGTTCACCTGCTCCCCCGCCTGACCAACCAAGGCCGTATAGTCCTGCCGGTAGGCATTCATAAAGTCCCCAAAATAGGCCTGGATCACATTGGCCATGTCGGTTTGCTGACTGGCATCAAACCGGGTGACAATGGCCCGTACTACATCCCATTCGAACTTTATTTCAGGTAACCCCGCCGCGCGCTGTGCGGAATTTTCACCGTCCTCAATCGAGGCAAAGGTGGTGTAAAGCATATCAAAGAAACGCCCGGTCGAATCAAACTCCAGATAGGACGCCCCCAGGGGAACCAGCAGAATGTCAGCCGCCGCCAGCGCATTGATGGTCAGATAGCCAAGCGCGGGCGGGGTATCGAGAAAGATCACGTCGTATTCATCGAGGATGCTTTCATCCTGCAGAAAATTGGTCAGCCCGTCCCACAGTGGCCAGCTGCGCAATCCCATGCGCCAAACCGGGATCTGGAATTCCGCCCAATAGAGGTTCAGCTGCGCCCCGATCAGATCAATATTGGGCCAGTGGGTTTTCTGAATAACGTCCTGCGGTGTGGTCTTCAGCGCCTCTTGCAGGGTTTCATCCAACGGGATTTCCGGCTGGCCAGCAGCGGCGCGTATTTGGTTTTCGCTGGTGACGGCCTTGGCGTAGTCCTTGGCCACCAGCGGGAAAACCGTCTGCCATTCGTCTGCAACCTTGCCGCCCATGATCGAGGTCATCGAGCCCTGGCTGTCCAGGTCAATCACCAGCACCTTGTAGCCATCCAAAGCGGCGGACATGGCAAGATGCGCTGCGGTCGATGTTTTGCCAACACCGCCTTTGAAATTGGCCACGGCGACAACTTTGGCCGGCAGACCTTCTGGACGGTAAGGCACATATTCCTTGGTGCTGACGCCTTCGCTGTCAAAGTGTTGGCGCAGCGCCAAGACCTCTTCCAGGGTGAACCATTTGGAACCGCCTTCCCCCTCGCCCTGGGGCAGATCAGGGTTGGCTTTGAGCACCCGGCGCAGATGGGCGGGCGCCACCGGTATCAGGTACTTGGTGATTTCCCAGGTGGAAAATTTGCGTAATCGTTTCTGCCCATCCGGGGCGTAACCGCGCCGTGCCAGGTCTTCGCGGCCCTTGCCACAAAAGGCCGCGGCCTTGGCAAATCGTGCAGTGCCAATGGGATCAGGCAGCTTCTTTGCGGCGGCCTCTGGATCCAGATTAAGATAGGGGGGCAGGGCAGGTGAGGGGGGTTTGCTCATATCGTTGCCTCATATCATGTTCGCCTATTCGGCGGATATCAGCGAAACTAGCGGACATCTTATGATCATTCCAGCATGGATATGATACATTTGCACAATCGTGACAAATTCACCGGTTTCGCGGCGAAACCTAGTGAAATCAGAATCTTAGGCACAACATAGGTTTAGTTCTTTTAGGGAATTTAGAATCTTTGCTCAGGATAAGTAGTTTTATTTCAGTGGGTTAATCTAACTTGGGTGCCTGAAAACAGGATGAAAGGCACCAGTCTGCGGGACCATAGGTACCCATCAACGGGATAAAGGACTCCTTGGCGCGGGATAAGGGGCACCGATTCTCGGGACGGGCTGTCAAGCGCTATAAGGCTCTCTTGTGGGGGCTTAGGCTCTAAAGCGACTCTGTGTCGGGCTTGGGTCGCGACCTCTGTCGCGGCTTCTTTTGCGCGGTGTGAGTCGTATGCCCGCAGGGGATGGATTCGGATCAAGCTGGGGCTCCTGTATATGGGTACCTTAATATCTTGGGCTCAGGAACCTGGGCGTGATTGATCGTTGGGTACCTTATATGGCATGATGTGGGAAAAATCGAGCAGGCAAATAGTATGGGCGATTCCCAGATCGACATGGATTCACTCTCCGGCCCCTTGCGGCGGGAAACGGTGAAAAAGAATGTGGCCGCAATTCATATCAGCGGCAAGCTCAGCCTGTTGCAACGCAAGCTGTCAAATGTGCTGTTGCTCAATGCCTATGACGCGCTGACCACGGCGCAGAGCCATACCATTGATGCACGAACCCTGGCGACAATTGTCGGCTACAACTCCAACGATTTTGACACCCTGCGCGCCAGCCTGCGGGCGCTGGCAGAAACCGTGGCGGAATGGGATATGCTGGATGACAAGGGGCGTCAGGAATGGGGCGTGTCCTCGCTGCTGTCCTTTGCCAAGCTAAAGAACGGGGTTTGTGAATATGCCTATTCCCCGGCTCTGGCGCAAAAACTGCATGACCCCAAAATTTACGCGCTGATCAATGTACATATCCAGCGCAACTTCAGCTCGGGGCATGGGCTGGCGCTGTATGAAAACTGCTACCGCTTTGTGCGCACCCACTCGACCGGCTGGTGGAGCTTAGAGACCTTCCGCAAGCTGATGGGGGTTGATGGCTCCAGCTATTATGAGAGCTTCAAACATCTGAATGCCAAGATCATCAAACCAGCGGTAGCGGAGGTCAACAAAAGCTCAGACATTATCATCACGCCGGAGTTTCAAAAGAAGGGCAGGGCGGTGACCGAGATCCGCTTTCTGATCAAGTCGAACCCGCAGATGGCGATGTTCCAGATTGATGACAGCGACGGCATGCGCAATCTGGCGACCTACAAGGCGTTGCGCGGGCAGGGGGTCTCTGACCGTCTGGCGCGCCAGTGGATCACCGAACACGGCGAGGACTATGTGAAACAGAAACTGTCGCTGATGACGGAACAGGCCGAGGTCAAAAGCTCGGTGGGCTATCTGTCGGCAGCGCTGCGCGATGATTACCAGCCTCACAAACCCGCAGCAAAGGCAGAGCCCAGCCCTGAGGCAAAAGAAGCGGCTCGGCTGCGGGATCAGCAGCGGGCCAAGGAGGCGGCGGACTATGCGGCGCGCCAAACTGAGCGGCAAGAGCGGGCGCGGCGGCTTGATCTGGTGGAGGATCTGGTTTCGCGGCGAAACCCCACCCAGCGGGATGCGGACAAGCAGCTGTTCATGGCCGGGCTGGAAGACGATCTGGAGCGCGAGAATTTCCGCGTCCATGGTTGGCGCTCAGCCCTGAATGCCAGCGCAATCATTGCCTTTTGGCAGGAGATGGAACCGGAGGCGTTTGAGCAATGAGCGACCAAAACGATACGCTGATTTCAGTCTCGGACCGGATGCAAGAGGGGTACAGCTACCGTTTGACGGCCAAAATGGGGGAAGACTTTGATGAGAGCTTTACCCCGTTTCACAGCCCGGCAGAGATGCTGGCGCTGGGGGTCTTTGAGGGCAAATATCTCAATGACTGCCGCAATGAGTTCCCGGAAAACTGGTTTGAAAAGGCCCGGCTGTCAGCGCAGCCAGATGCGTCGCTGAATTATTTTGGCATCAAAAGCCGCCAACCCCTGGGCCATTGGCAAGACAAGGGATGGATCTATGGGCCGGATCCGCGCGGGTGGTTTCAGTGGTATTGCCGCTATTACCTGGGGCGCCGTCTGGCTGAGGTTGATCAAATCCAGATCAAACGCTGGCGCGGCTTTGCCCGCCATGCCGGGCAGATCCGCGCCAATTGTTATCCAGGCGATGTCTTTTGCCGCCCACGACAAAGGCAGGCCCTTTTGCAATGGGCCTACGACCCTTACATCTGAGCGATGTCAGGGGCTCAGCGTGACGAGAGGAGCTTTTGTGTTGCGACCAGCTCTGCCTGCAAGGCTTTCAGGTCGGCAGGCACTTGCGGCGCGCCGCCATTTTCCAATGACTTCTCCAAACCTGCAACGCGATCCTGCAACGCGGCGAGTTTTTCACTGACACTCTGAGCGAGTGCTGGCGGCAGTGTTTTTCCTGCGGCGTCTTGGGCCATCGTGGGGGGATGCGTTTCCCCGCCGTCGCGCTGGTGTTGCTCGGCATGGAATTTGCGCAGCTCCAGATTCAAACGGGCGGAAAAGAGTTTAAACAGGTCGGCTTGCAGAATCTTATCCAGAAGTTCGCGATCATGTTGCAGCGCAAAATGGCCGATCACCTGACCAGATTCATCCCGGATGTTCTGGCCAAGATAGGAGACCAGATTGGCCTCCTTGTATTGCATCTGGGTGGGAAAGACCTCTTGTAGCTCGGTACGGACAATAAAGACGTCTTTGTCTTTGAGATGGGTACAGGGTGTGCCCGCATAGGGAACAATTTCGTTTTCCACGTCGGGGATGAGTTTGCCATCCTGGCAATAGGTCAACAGGCGAAAGCTGTGATCGTCTTCGGGCAGTGTTTCCGCAATAAAGGCAACCCGTACTTTCAGCGCGGTCTGCATCTGTTCCGTGAGCAGCCGCAGCGTGTCCAGGTTGCCGATCAGGCTTGGGCCCTCAGCCAGGGCCGCCAAAATGCGCATGGCATGAAGAGTGACCAGTTCGGCGCTAAGGCGGGCGACAAACATGTCTATGGTTTCGAGCACATGCTCGGCCTCTTCCGGATCAATTTCCCGCCGCCAGGAGGCCTGCACCACACCGATGAGCTCTCCTTCGGAGTTTTTCAGGGGAATGCCGATGTAGCTGCGAATACCCTGTTCGCGCAGCAGGTTGTCCTCTGTGTAGGATTTTTGAACATCGCTGAGCAGGATTATCGGCTGGGCTGTTTGAATCACCGCGATGCAGGGGGTCAAGCAGGCCTGATAATCGAAATCTTCCAGCGGTTTACCGTCCATACTGCCGGCCAGGACACTAATCCGCTCGTTCTCCATCACCAAAAGCTCGCCTATGGTGACCAAGTCAATCTCGAAACAATCAGCCAGAGTTTCAGCAAAAAACTGGATAAAGTCACGTCCGGTTGAGCTGGAGAGGACCAACAATTCATCAGAACTGCCTTGGTTTTTCCACTCATTCACTGGTGATGCCAATTGCTGCATTCAAAAACTCACTACTTCAAAAGATTGGAAACCCAATGTAATCAGAGGATTGAGTCCTTGGGTGTCGATTATTACTTTCTATCCTTGATGGGCAGAAGCACGCGCTCCCCCGCTGTCAATCTCACCGTCATTTTGGTTTCCAATTAGTCCTGCACAGAATGGTCAAGTATTCAAGAAATAGAACCGAGCCGAGGGTGCTGGCGCGAATCCCCATGGGCAAACTTAGGCATAAGTTACAACTTTTCCGTGAATCGGCTTTGCAAGATCAATCCCGATACGGTCGCAAGTATTATGTGAACTGACCCTTGCCAGGGTTGGACCGCTGCCAACATCACCCTGCTATAGAGGGCGGTCCTTCGTGGTATGAGCGGTGATCTGTGGCCAGCTGCGGGCCCCCGCCATAGGGCTACAACCGCAGATCTGACGCTGCAGCGGGCAGCACATATTTGAGGTCATACAGCACGGCATCCTGCGTGCCAAAGGCGCGAAAATCCTGTTCCGTCAGTTTGGCAAATTCCGCGTGTGCGACGGCGATGATTACCCCATCATAGGTGTCTTTTTCTGGAGCTTGAATGAGCTCAAAACCAAAACTTTCACGTGCCGCAACCGGGTCAGCGCAGGGGTCACAGACATCGACGCTCAGCCCGTAATCTTCCAATCCGCGCACCACGTCAATGACGCGGGTGTTGCGCAGATCGGGGCAGTTTTCCTTGAAGGTCAGCCCCATCACCAACACCCGCCGCATCGGCTTGCCGCGCTTGACCAGGGCCTTGATCATCTGTTGCGCTACATAGGTTCCCATCCCGTCGTTTAGACGTCGCCCTGCCAGCAGGATATCGGGGTGATAGCCCAGGCTTTCTGCCTTATGGGTCAGATAGTAGGGGTCCACACCAATGCAGTGGCCGCCCACCAGGCCAGGGCGGAAGGGCAGGAAATTCCACTTGCTGCCTGCAGCCTGTAGCACCGCCTCGGTGTCGATCCCCATCCGGTTAAAGATCATCGCCAGCTCATTGATCAGGGCGATATTGATATCGCGCTGACTGTTTTCGATCACCTTGGCGGCTTCGGCGACACGAATGCTGGGGGCCAGATGGGTGCCGGCAGTGACCACCTCATTGTACAGCGCATCGACGCGCGCTGCGACTTCGGGGGTCGAGCCTGAGGTCACCTTGGTTATGTCCGCCAGTCGACGGGTTTTGTCACCGGGATTGATCCGCTCTGGCGAATAGCCGGTGTGGAAATCCTGGTTAAAGCGCAGGCCGGATTCCGCCTCCAGTACCGGCACGCAGTCTTCCTCGGTGGCACCTGGGTAGACTGTGCTTTCATAGATCACCAGATCGCCGGGTTTCAGCACGGCGCCAACGGTTTTGGAGGCTGCCAGCAGGGGGCGCAGATCCGGGCGGTGGCTGGCGTCAACCGGGGTGGGAACGGTGACGATATAGATCGTGGCCTCGGCAATGGCGGCGGGGTCCGAGGTGAGCGTCAATTGCACGGCCTCGGTCAGCTCTGTCGCAGAGGTCTCGCCAGTCTGGTCGTTGCCGGCGCGCAGTTCGGTGATGCGCTTGTGGTCAATGTCAAAACCCACTGTGGGACGGTGACGACCAAAGGCCGCTGCCAGGGGCAGGCCAACATAGCCAAGGCCAATAATGCAAATCTGATCCTGCAAACTCTGCTCCTGCATTGCCGTGGCACCTGGATGCTGACGCGTATTCTTAAATGCCCATATAGCTCTTCACAGGGCAGGCGACCAGCCCTGCCAATGTGCTGTCGCGGTCTGTTGATCTGTCTGCTGCTTTCCGGTTTGGCTTGGCTTGTGGTTTCGAGTACATACAAGGCCTTATAGGGACAGAGTATTGTAGGTGTGGAATGAAAATCGCCGTTGCTGGAATTGGCTATGTAGGCCTGTCGAACGCCGTTTTGCTGGCGCAGAACCATCAGGTGGTGGCGGTGGATGTGACACAGGCACGGGTCGATATGATCAATGCCCGTAAATGCCCCATTGTCGATGCAGAGCTGGAGGCCTTTCTGGCGGATAAACCCCTGCAGTTGACGGCGACAATGGATGCGCAGGCGGCCTATCGCGACGCTGAGTTTGTCATTGTCGCTACGCCTACGGATTACGATACCGATACCAATTACTTTGACACCTCCAGTGTCGAGACGGTGATAGCTCAGGTTCTGGCGGTGAACCCTGCGGCGACAATTGTCATCAAATCGACCATTCCGGTGGGGTTCGTCCAGCGGCTGCGGGCAGAGCTCGGCATCGACAATCTGATGTTTTCGCCTGAATTCCTGCGCGAAGGTCAGGCGCTCTACGATAACCTGCATCCCTCGCGGATCATTGTTGGCTCACAACGTGAGGCAGCCCGCAGGTTTGCCGATCTGCTGATCGAGGGCGCGGTGAAAAAGGACGTGCCGGTTCTATTTACCGATCCCAGCGAGGCGGAGGCGATCAAGCTGTTTGCCAATACCTATCTTGCCATGCGGGTGGCGTTCTTTAACGAGCTGGACAGCTACGCCATGGCGGGCGGCATGGAGGCGCGTCAGATCATCGAGGGCATTGGATACGATCCGCGCATCGGCAATCACTACAACAACCCGTCGTTTGGCTATGGCGGCTATTGCCTGCCCAAAGATACCAAACAGCTGTTGGCGAACTACTCCGAGGTGCCACAGAACCTCATCCGCGCCATTGTCGATGCCAACCATACCCGCAAGGATTTCCTGGCGGATCAGATCATTGCCAAGGCGCCCAATGTGGTGGGCATTTACCGGCTGGTGATGAAGGCCGGATCAGACAATTTCCGCCGCTCCTCGATCCAGGGCATCATGAAGCGGATCAAGGCCAAGGGCATCAAGGTCGTGGTCTATGAACCGGTCTTGCAGGAAGATGAGTTCTTTGGCTCAGCGGTGGTACGGGATCTGGAGGCCTTTAAGCAGGTGTCAGATGTCATCGTCGCCAACCGGGTGACCGATGACATCCGCGATGTAGAGGACAAGATCTTTACCCGTGACCTGTCGGGCACCGACTAAAAATCGCGCAGTTTGGCGTGACTGCCCCAGCGCGGTGGCTGGGGCGGGTTATTTAATCTGCCCATTCAACACTGAGTTCTTCGCGAAAGGCAAAACGCACCAGGTGATCGGTGATCACCTGTTTCCAGCGTGTCAGATCGCCCCGCGGCCCGGTGGTGGCGGTGATCTCCAATTGGTCGGCTGCGGCTGTCATCGTAACCCGGTTGCCAGTGTCAAAAGTGATGCTGCCCTGGGCCGCGTCAAATTCTGCTGTGGCTTTGTGCGACCAGTGTTTGCACAGCTGTTGCAAATAGCGGCTGGCGTTTTCAGTTTTTGCGCTACCGGTCGCGGCCTGATCCGGCAGCAGCGCCAGCGCCGCCTTGGCGGTGTTGCGCATGGCAGCGGCAAACAGTGTGACGTCGATATTGGTGGCGACAAAGGTGGCACCGGCATCAAGGCAGGCCCGCTGCATCTTTGGGTCCAGGGTCAGGATACCGCCGGCCTTGCCCGCGGCGACGATCTTGCCCATGGCGCCCAGCACGGCGGCTTCGACCTCGGGGGCACCTGCATTGCCGATGAACCCCATATCAGCGGCCAGATCTGCCGGGCCGATAAACACACCGTCTACGCCTTCGACCTGCAAAATCTCATCCAGTGCCGCCATGCCTGCGCGGTTTTCCACCTGCACCAGCAGGCAGATTTCGGCATCTGCGGTTTGCAGATAGTCGGGAATACCGGAAAAGTTCGAGGCCCGCGCCAGCGCGGAGCCAACGCCACGCACACCATGGGGCGGATAGGTCACCGCGCGCACCAATTCCCGCGCCTGTTCGGCGCTTTCGACCATGGGGATCAGCAGGGTCTGGGCGCCGGCATCCAGATACTGTTTGATCATCCAGGTTTCACCGATGGTGGGGCGGACGATGGCATGGCTGTCGAACCCGGCCAGCACCTGCATCTGCGCGGTGATCGAGCGCAGATCGTTGGGGGCATGTTCGGCGTCGATAAGCAACCAGTCAAACCCAGCCCCGGCACTGATCTGCGCCACGTAAGGGTCAGCCAGCCCCAGCCAGCAGCCCATCTGGGGTTTTCCGGCTTTCAGCGCGGCTTTGAACGGGTTGTGCGGAGCGGGCATGGGCAATGTCCTTATAGATAAGATCTGATGTCACAGGAGCCTTAGGCGAAGCGAATGTCAACCGAGCCAAAGGCGCCAAAATCGGCGTGAATATCAGCGCCGGACGGGCATTCAATGGGGCGGATAAAGCTGCCGGACAGGATCACCTGACCGGGTTCGATGCTCTGGCCATACTGCGCCATGCGCCGGGCCAGCCAGACAACGCTTTCCACCGGATCATTGAGAACACCCGCGCCGAGCCCGGTTTCCTCCACCTCGCCGTTGCGGCTGGTGATGGCGCCGACCCAGCGCAGATCATGGGCGTCAAGGCTGTGGCGTTCGCGGCCCAGCACGATACCCGCATTGGCGGCGTTGTCGCTGATGGTGTCAAAGACGCTGCGGGTCTGGCCGGTTTCCGGGTCCGCGCGCAGGATACGGGTATCCAGAATCTCGATCGAAGGGGCCACATAGTCGGTGGCGGCAATGACGTCCTGGCGGGTGACATCGGCGCCGCCAATGGGGGTTTTCATCACAAAGGCAATCTCAGCCTCGATACGGGGCTGGATAAACCGCCCCGCTGGCACCGTCGCACCGGTTTCAAACAACATATCGTCAAACAGGATACCGCTGTCGGGGATGTCGATGTTGAGCGCATATTGCATCGCCTTGGAGGTGAGGCCAATTTTCCAGCCGATCACCTGTTGGCCCGCCGCCAGTTTGGCGCGGTAGATGGCGTTTTGCACTCCATAGGCGTCATCCATGCCCATCTCGGGGTGGCGTTTGGTCAGCAACCCGATCTGCTGGCCCGTGGCTTCGGCCTGCAGCAGATCGGCGGCGGCCTGGACGTGGTCTTGCGGTGTCATGATGTCACCTCGTCCTCAACGCCATTGCGCAGGGTGCCGATGCCTTCGACCTCTACCTCGACCACATCGCCGGGTTTCAAATAGCGCGGCGGATCAAAGCGGGCGCCGGCCCCGGTGGGGGTGCCGGTGATGATGATGTCGCCGGGCTGCAGGGTCATGAAAGTGGAGATATATTCGATCTCGCGGCGAATGGGGAACATCATCCGCGACAGCACATCGTCCTGGCGGATCTCGCCATTGACGCGGGTGAGGATGCGGGCGTCATCCAGCTGTTTGGCATCGGTAAAGGGCACCAGCCAGGGGCCGATGGCACCTGATTTGTCCCAGTTCTTGCCTTGCGTTACGTTGAATTTGGCATGGCGCACCCAGTCGCGAATGGTGCCCTCATTGCAGAGCGTCAGAGCGGCGATATGGTCATAGGCGTCATCCTGGCTAATGCGGCGGCCGCCTTTGCCGATGACGATGGCAACTTCGCCCTCATAATCCAGGGTGTGGTTTTCCGGCGGGCGCACCAGATTTTGCCCATGGCCGGTAAAGCCGCTGGCAAAGCGTGGAAACAGTGACATGTATTTTGGCTGGGCACTGCCGTCTTTGTATTCGGCGTTGCGATCGGGGAAGTTGACCCCAACACACAAGATGCGCGGCGCATTGGGCAGCACCATTTCATAGATGAAATCGGTATGGCTGACAGGCTTGTCTGCCGCCAGTTTCTCAAGCTCTTCCAGGGCACCTGCCGCAATCACATCGTAAAGCGTGGCCCATTGTGGGCAGGTGTCATTCAGGGCGATCATGCCCGTGTCGGTGACGGCGCCATAGAAGGTCTCACCTTCGGCCGTGTAGGTTGCAAAACGCATCTGATTTCTCCTCCGCTGCAAGCCCTGTGGCGTTGCCTTGGGTCATGTTGTTCTCTGAAATACCCGGCTAGACCGGGAAGATCACATTGGTCTGGCCGGTGCCCGATGATGGGAAATACTCCGTCACCACCTCGCATTTGCCGGTGTATTTATCCCAGCCAAGGGCGCCATAAAGCATCGCCGTGTCATGCATCGAGCCTTCGCCACAGCAGAATTGCGCGTATTCGCTCAGCATCTTGAGGAAGGTGGCGTGATCACCCTGTTTCCACATCTCCAGCACATGCAGGTCCATTTGCCGGTTGAATTCGGAGGAGATGGTAAAGGTGCCATTGTTGGCGGCATAGTCCTTATTGGCCCAGATTTTGTGACTGAGCGAACCAGAGGCCACCAGCAGCACCTTTTCATCCGAGGCCTCAATCGCTTCGCGGATCGCTTCGCCAACAATGCGGCTTTCATCGTGGTCATGCACTGTGGCCCAGGCGGCAACCGAGACCACTTTCATATCATGTTCACGGGCCATGAAGCGCATCGGCACCAGGGTGCCATATTCCAGCTCCAGACTGTCCAGCTGATGGCAGAGCGTATAGGCCCCCCTGTCAGTGGCGGCCTTGGCGATGGCCTCGCCCAGGGCCGGATTGCCGTCATAGGCATAGGGCAGGTTCTGAATGAACTGCGGAAATTCATTCGAGGTGAACAGGCCCTCAAAGCGGGTGTTGGCATTGATGTGAAAGCCCGCATTGATCACCCAATGGGTGTCACAGATCACCACGGTGGTGGCCCCAAGCGCCTTGGCGCGGCGGGCGATTTCGCGATGCCCGTCAATGGCGGCCTGACGTTTGCCTTTGATTGGTCCCTCCTGCTCTGACATCAGCATGGTTGGGACATGGGTCATTTTGGCGGCGAGAACGATCTCTCCCATGGGGACACTCCTTGTATGAGGTGGGGGAGGGGCCGGCCCCTCAGTTTCAAATGGGCATTCGAAACTTCACCCCGGGATATTTTGGCCAAATAAAGCCGAGGTCAGCTGCCCAGGCGGGTGATTTTATGCTGGCCGGTGGCAAAGCCGATGTGCTTTTGCTCCATATAGAAGTCAAAGCTCCAGTCGCCGCCATCGCGGCCGATGCCGCTGGCCTTGACCCCGCCAAAGGGGGTGGGCAGGTGGCGGACGTTTTCCGAGTTCACCCAGATCATCCCGGCCTCTAGTTGATCGGTGAAACGCAGGGCGCGGGTGAGGTCGCTGGTCCAGAGATAGCCGGTGAGGCCATATTGGGTGTCATTGGCCAGCTGCAGCGCCTCTTCCTCGGTGCTGAAGGGGATGGAGGTCAGGACGGGGCCAAAGATTTCTTCCTGGGCGATGCGCATCTTATTGTTGGCTTCTGTGAACAGGGTGGGGCGGACAAAATAGCCCTCATCTCCCAGAGTGGTGCCGCCCGCGGCCACGGTGGCGCCGTCTTCCTGTGCGATGTCAAAATAGGAGGTCACCTTGTCGTAGTGTTCTTGGCTGATCAGGGGGCCAACTTCGCTGCTGGGATCCAGCGGGTGACCCACCTTGATCTTGTTGACGCGCTCCACCAGCCTGGCCTCGAACTCTTCGCGGATGGTATCCTGCACCAGCAGCCGCGAGGAGGAGGTACAGCGTTCGCCATTGATGGAATAAATCATAAAGATCACCGCATCCAGCGCCCGGTCCAGATCAGCATCGTCAAAGACGATGACCGGGTTTTTGCCGCCCAGCTCCAGGTGCATGCGCTTGAGCGTATCAGCGCCCTGTTTGGTGATGATCGACCCAGTGCGGCTTTCGCCGACAAAGGCAATGGCCTTGATGGCGGGGTGTTCGGTCAGCCGTTTGCCCGCGTCGTGGCCGTAGCCGTTGACGGTGTTGAGCACGCCGGGGGGCAGGCCGGCCTCTTCGGCGATTTCAACCAGCAGGCGCGCGGTCAGCGGGCTGTCTTCGGCGGGTTTGTGGACCACGGTGCAGCCCGCTGCGAGGGCCGGGGCGATCTTCCAGGTCGACAGCATGAAGGGGGTGTTCCAGGGGGTGATGACGCCAACCGGGCCAATGGGTTTGCGGGTGGTGATATTCATCAAGGTGGGCGATTGCAGGTGCTGACCATCGCGGGCCTGTACCACCTGGTCGGCAAAATAGCGGAAGTTTTCGGCGCCACGCAGGGCAGCCTTTGACATGAATTTCAGGGTCTGCCCGGTGTCCCAGCATTCGCATAGCGCGATTTCTTCGGCGCGGGCTTCGATACCTTCGGCGATGCGGATCAGGATCTTTTTGCGCTCGACTGCGGGCATGTCGCGCCAGGCGGGAAAGGCGGCTTTGGCGGCCTCTGCGGCGGCGTCAATATCGACATCTGTGCCATGTGCAACCTCACAGATCACCGATTTGTCCACCGGAGAGATGGACTGAAAGGTGCTAGCCGAGCCGGGGCGATCCACGCCTGCGATCCGGTTCTGGATGCCGGTGTCCTGAAAGCGGGCAAGAAACCCGCTGAGCTTTGCGATATTGTCGTTCAGAGCAGTCATGAGGAGACCTCCTGCGAAGGGCGACCGAGATGGGCGCGAATTGAGCCGGTTTTGGGGGAAAGGGCGGGGTCGATATCGCGCATTTCCAGCGAGAGAGCGATGGAATGGGTGGCGATGGCGGGTGTCAAAAAGGCCTGCGCGGCGTCAAAAATGCGCTGTGTGGCATCTGTTTTGACCTCAGGCGTCCGGCCGGCGCGCAGGCGGATTGAGATATCGACAAAGCCGTGTTTGGGATCGCCATCCGCAATGGCATAGTGATCCGCGCGGAAGGCGCGCACCCGGACGCCAGCCAGGGGGAATGTGTCGATTTCAACTGCGGTGGCGCGGATATGTTCGCACAGCGCCGTAACGTCCAAAACCTGTTCCAGATTTCCCGAGTATTCGATCTGAAAATGGGGCATCCCGCAACCTTTACATGTTAAGCAAAGGCACCATAGCCAGTGATGCTCTGCGTTGTCAATAATAATTAACATCGCAACTAAAAAGCAAGACAGCCTTGGTGTCGTCAGCAGCCGTTTGATTGCAGGGGGCTAGGAATGTGGGTCTTTGGTTGCACAGACAGATCAACATCTTGCTGTGGTCTTATATTGTGGTTTTGGGGTATCGGAGGGTATGGAAGTAAGAATGCTGATGAAAGGGTCAGGCGTTGATTTGGGCTGCGGCACAGATGGCTGGATCCTGGGACGTCCCGGCGGGCCAACTTTGATCAAGCTGAGTATCGGTCCTGATCATACTTTCGCTTGGTTTTTGCGGCAGGATGCGGATGATCAGCACAGCAGGCGGTTTTGAAGGACGGATCTATGATTACACCAATTTTGCTTTGCGGTGGTTCCGGCACCCGGCTTTGGCCGTTGTCGCGCAAGAGCTACCCAAAACAATTTGTGCCCCTGGTGGGGGAAACCACCCTGTTTCAGGCCTCGGCGCAGCGGCTTTCGGGGGCAGAGTTTGCGGCCCCGATGGTGCTGACCAATTCCGATTTCCGCTTTATCGTGACCGAACAGCTGGCCAGCGTTGGCATTGATCCCGGCGCCATTCTGATTGAACCTGCCGGGCGCAACACGGCCCCTGCGGTTCTGGCGGCGGCGCTGTATTTGGCTCAATCCGACCCCGAAGCGCTGATGCTGGTGGCGCCCTCGGATCATGTGGTGCCCGATGACGCGGCCTTTCGTGCGGCGGTGGCTGCTGGGGCGGATGCGGCGAAGCAGGGCCAGATCGTCACCTTTGGGATCAAACCCACCCATGCTGAAACAGGCTATGGCTATCTTGAACTCACCGGCGATCCCGGCGATTTTTCCCCGCGCGCTATTGGTCTCAAACGTTTTGTCGAGAAGCCCGATGCAGCCACAGCTGAGGCAATGTTGGCCTCTGGCAATTTCTTGTGGAACGCCGGGATCTTTTTGTTTTCGGTCAAGACTATCCTGGCGGCCTTTGCTGCCCATGCTGCCGATCTGGTGGCCCCGGTTGAGGCGGCGATTGCAGAGGGTGAAAATGACCTTGGCTTTTTCCGGCTGGACCCTGCCGCCTGGGCGGCGCTGGACGATATCTCGATCGACTACGCGGTAATGGAGAAAGCCGACAATCTGACGGTGGTGCCCTTTGCGGCCGGCTGGTCTGACCTGGGCGGCTGGGACGCGGTCTGGCGCGAAAGCCAGGCCGATGCCAATGGCGTGGTTGCCAGCGGCAATGCCACGGCGATTGACTGTCGCGACAGCCTGCTGCGGTCAGAAGATGATAGCCTGGCGGTTGTGGGCATTGGTTTGCAGGATGTGATTGCGGTGGCGATGCCGGATGCGGTGCTGGTGGCGGATGCCTCTCGTGCGCAGGATGTGAAACTGGCAGTGGCCGCGCTGAAGGAAAAAGGCGCCAAGCAGGCCACCGAGTTCCCGATGGATCATCGCCCCTGGGGCTGGTTTGAGAGCCTGGTGGTGGGCGAACGGTTCCAGGTGAAACGTATCCATGTACACCCCGGCGCGGCGCTGTCGCTGCAAAGCCATCACCACCGCTCAGAGCACTGGATTGTGGTGGAAGGCACCGCCAAGGTGACGGTGGATGACGAGGTGAAACTGGTGACGGAGAACCAGTCGGTCTATATCCCACTGGGGTCTGTGCACCGGATGGAGAACCCCGGAAAACTGCCCATGGTGCTGATCGAAGTGCAGACCGGCAGCTATCTTGGGGAAGATGACATCATCCGCTATGAGGATGTATATGCCCGTGGCCAGGGGGCCAAAGGCTAAAATCGCAAACGTAGTCTGAGCTTGCATCTCCTGCCCTGGGGTAGGGGGGTAGTATTCCTGTGGCGATCCTGGCCCAGAATACGTCCTTTTATTCAAACAAAAGGATCACGCCATTGGGCCAGGAAAACTAATATCTAGAAGCCATGCATGCGTTTGGCCCATTGATAGGCAACCACAAGCCCCTTCATTCGCGGCAGCAACAAAAGCGAGGCCGATATGGTCACCAGCGACATGATCAAAGCCAGGGTCAGGGGATCGGGCCGAAACTGCATGTAGGTGATGTGAAGCGCAAAGCCGAGCAGGTGCCCGACCAGCAAAATGGTCAGGTAGGCAGGGCCATCATCGGCGCGATTGTGATAAAGCTCCTGACCGCAGTTGTCGCAGCTGTGTTTCACTTTGAGATAGCTTTTCAGCAGCTTGCCTTCGCCGCAATTGGGGCAGCGCAGTCGCAGCCCGCGCAGCGCGGCTGGTTTCCAGGGGCGTTGCTCGGTCTGAGCGGACGGATTGGCCTGCTCTGGGGCGGCTGGTGTTGTGGTGTCGTCCTGGGGCATCTCGGGTATCACCATTTCTGATTCTTATCAAAGCTATCCTCTATGGTGTTTCTAAATTGATTGCAATCAATCATGCAATCAATCTGGTTGCAATTATGCGGAGCTTGGGGGTATTGCTGCGTAACGCCCGTGTTGGCCGGCCTTTTGGAGCTGGAAAAAAAGGAAAGACTGCTGTGGGGAGAGACCCTTTGAAACACTGGAGCCCGACGCTGCCGGTTTCGGACAAGCCGCGATATCTGGAGATTGCCGATGCGATTCGGGCAGATATTGATGCAGGCCTGCTGTTGCCGGGCGACCGGCTGCCACCACAGCGCGGGGTTGCACAGGATCTGGGGGTAGATTTTTCCACGGTATCAAGAGGGTACGCAGAGTCGGTTCGACGCGGAGATATTGAGAGCTTTGTTGGCCGTGGGACATTTGTCCGGACACCCGACGTGCAGGCGCTGCTTGACGGGGCCAATGCGGCGCCGGATCCACGCCGGATCCTGGAGGAAGATCCGATGATGAACATGCCACCGGAACCGGATGATCCGGCCCTGGTGGCCCGCATGGCCAGTGGCCTGGGCCATGTGGCGGCCAATCTGGTGCCATTGTTGCGCTATCAATCGGTGCGCGGCAGCGCTGCTGACCGGGAAATTGCCCGGACCTGGATGCAGGCAAACGGGCTGGATTTTGCCGCCGACCGCTTTGCCATCACACCAGGCGCCCATGCCAGTATATATGCGATCCTGACCCTGCTGAGCGAGCCGGGGCAGACCCTGCTGTGTGAGACTTTGACCTATCCCGGTATTCGCTCCATTGCCGCCCGTCTTGGCCTGCGGCTGGTCGGGGTGCCCAGCGACCGGGAGGGGCTGCGTCCAGAGGCTTTGGAGCGGGCAATCACCGAGCACTGGCCCGCCGCGCTATATCTGAACCCCACGTTGCAGAATCCGACCACCAAAACCATGTCCGAGACCCGCCGCCGCGAGATTGCAGAGGTGCTGACCCAGCACGACATTCAGCTGATCGAGGATGACGCCTACCGGTTTGTCGCCGCAGACGCGCCGCCGCCGATTGCCAGCCACCTGCCGGATCTGGCCTGGCATGTGGCCGGGATCTCCAAATGTTTTGGCGCTGGCCTGCGGCTTGCCTATACCACCGGGCCACAACGGGCCGAGATGGGTGGGTTTTCCCAGGCGTTGCGCAGTATCAACGTGATGGCCTCACCGCTGAGCCTGGCCCTGTTGGGGCACTGGATCGAAGACGGCACCGCCGCCCAGATCCAGGCTTTTGTGCGGCGCGCAGCGGCCCAGCGGCAGGAGTTGGCGCGGGGTATTCTATGTGGGTGTTTTGTGACCAATGCGCCCGAGGCCTTTAACCTGTGGGTGGAGCTGCCCCGTGGCACCAGCCGGGCTGAGGTCATGGGGCGCATGGCAAACCGGCAGATTGGCATCATGCCCAGCGATGCCTTTACCGTGGTGGGCCAGCCCAGCGAGGCACTGCGGGTCTGCCTGGGCGGGCCGATTAGCCTGGAGCAACTGCGCGAGGATCTGATTGCGTTGCGCGATGCAATCCTGCGCAAAGATTGGCTGGGCTGATGCAGATGAACCTGACCGCCTGCGCCGGAGTGATCTGATGAAACACAATATCCCTTTGGGCATGCTTGGCACCGTGGTTCTGGCCATGACGCTGATCGTGATTGGCGATACCGCCGGCAAGGCGCTGACGGTCTCTGGCGCCAGCCCCTTCTTTGTTGCCTGGTCTCGCTTTACCGTGGCGGCGGTGGTGCTGTTGCCCTTTGCCGGTCTGCGCAGCGCTGAGCTGCGCGGCTTTCTGGACTGGCGGATTATTCTGCGGTCGGTGCTGATTGCAACGGGGATCCTGTGCATCCTCACCGCGTTGCGGACCGAACCCATCGCCAATGTCTTTGGCGGCTTCTTTGTTGGGCCCATAGTGGCCTTTGCGCTCTCGGCGCTGTTGCTGAAAGAAAAGGCGGATCCGGGCCGGGTGGCGCTGTTGCTGGTCAGTTTTGTCGGTGTGCTTTTGGTGGTGAAGCCTGGGTTTGGGATGCAGATCGGTATGGGGTTTGCCCTGTTGGCGGGCTGCTTTCATGGCTCTTACCTGGTGGCGACGCGCAGCCTGGCCGGGCGGTATCGGCCTAAGTTTCTGCTGATCTCCCAACTGATCATTGGCTCTGTGGTGCTGTTGCCCTTTAGCTATGATGAGATGCCGCAAAGCATTGATATCACAGGGGGGAGCCTGATCCTTATCAGTGCGTTGGGATCTGCGGCGGGAAATTTTCTGTTGGTGATGGTCAACCGCACCACCCCCGCCAATGTGGTGGCCCCCTTGATCTACAGCCAGCTTTTGGCGGCAACGGTTCTAGGGGTGCTTGTGTTTGGCACCTGGCCTGATGGGCTGGCGCTTTTGGGGTTGGGGGTGATTGTCCTCTCCGGGCTGTCCTCGCTTTGGCTGGCGGGGCGTCGCATGCCCCAGGTCTAGCCTTTTGGGAGCAGCAAACCGGGGAACATCAGGCTGAACAGCGCGCGTGTCAGGATTTGCGCAGCAGATAGATGTCCATGATCCAGCCGTGATCGGCGCGGGCCTGGGCGCGGGTTTGAATGATCTGCTCGGCGGTCTCAGCCAAGGGGCCAGACAGGCTGATCTGGTTTTCCATGCCGGCATAGGCCGACCACCAGATATTCACCCCAGTGGGGTCGATGGCTTGAAACGAGCATTCCCCATCCAGCATGATCACCAGGGTATCAGCGCTTTCAGGCCAGCCGTTTTCCCGCAGCTGGCGCCCGGTGGTGACGGTAAAAGGCGCGCCAATCTCGTTGAGTGGAATTGCATGGGCAGCGGTCAGGGCCTGAATGGAGGTCACCCCCGGAATAACCGTAAGGCTCACCTCCTGCGTGGTTTTTAGCCGCTCGGCAATGCGCATGGTGCTGTCATAAAGCGAAGGGTCGCCCCAGACCAGAAAGCCAACCTTTGCCGCAGCCGCAGGTGCAGGCAGTTGGGCGTGAATGGTTTCAACCCAGACGCGGGCGATGGCATCATGCCAATGGTCAACCCGCGCGGTGTAATCGGCGATTGCCGGATCGCGGACAGGCAGGTCGAACTCGACGATACGGGGGCCAGAGGCGGCATCGGCAATGACCTGGGCGCAGATCTCCTGGCGCAGGGCGGCCAGATCATCTTTGCCTTTGCCCTTGTTGGGGATCAGGATCAGATCACAGGCGCGGATGGCTTCGGCGGCCTGCAGGGTCAGATGCGCTGGGTTGCCGGTACCGATGCCAATCAGGGAGAGTTCGATCATACTTCTGCTCATGTGAAGAGGCCCTGTCAAAGACAATAAAACGGGCCTGTCAAAACGGGTCTGTCAAAAAGAAACACGGCCCGGTGGGGGCCGTGTCGATGTTTGCTGATCTCTTGCTCAGGCGCGAGGCCCGATCAGGCAGCTTTGTACAGGCGCGGCGTTACCAGGCCGCTGCCTTCGAGACCGCGCAGGGCCTTGGCAGTGGCGAGAATGGCCAGATCGGCCAGAGGCTCAACCAGAACCACCAGCATATAGGCCCCACCAAAGGTCAGGACCGAGGCCATGGTTTCGGCGCCAAAGCCCTGGCCGTAGAAGACCCAGAAGGCAACCCAGGCAACAACACCAGCCTGATAGGCAACAGACAGGGCCAGGGCCTGGCTGTATTTGAGATCCACATAGGCGGTTCCGGCCGGGATGATGCGGCTTGCCAACGCGTGCAGTGCAAACAGCGGCACCAGCAGGGTGGTCAGGTTGACAAAATACATCGGCAGATCGGTGGGCGCAAAGAACGCGCCTTGCACCAGCAGGCCAAGGGCCAGACCAAAGGCAGCAGGCGCCGCACCCAAGATCAGGAACAGGGTCGAGCCAAGGATGAAGTGCACCTCAGAGACGCCAACCGGGAAATGGGGCAGCACTTCAAAGAACAGGAAGACACCCAGCGCGGCAATCGCCGACCGGCCCGCGTAGGAGGCAATGCCACTGCTGCGCAGATCGCTGAAGGTTTCTTTGGCGGCATAGGCCACTGCACCGGCAGCTGTGCCATAGGCGAGGGTCATTTTTGCAGCGTCGACGACGCCGGGTTCGATATGCATAATTCTGTCTCCCTGTCGCCTCCCCGGCGACATGTGTACGGTTCGCAGTTAAGCCAGCCACTACTGGCCAGCACGAGATGGCAGGTCTCCTGACTCGCGGGTCTGGGCCTGGCCGGGGCCTTCCCAATCTGATAATCAGATCAGTGGCTTTTCCCGGTGGCTCACCGCTCACAGTTGCGGGGGCAGTTTCGGATTTGGCGCCTTTTGGCTACACCACACCGAATTCCCTTTTCATCCAGAAGCCTTGGGCGTCTTTGGAACCATCAATAGATTACAGGTCTCACGTTTCAGCTCGTTCTGTCAATCGGGCAGCAGCGGCAGTCATGGTCCAAAAGCGGCATAATTGCAGCCTTTACCCTGATTTGCAGCGTGCAGCCCGGTGCAGAGATTCGGCGGGCTTAGGGCGTTTCAGCTGACGTGACCTCTGGCAGGTCACTATCTGCCAGCGGGCCATAAAGGATCAGCACCGGCGCCGTTGTCTGCATCTGTCGCAATACCTGCGGCAATTCCCCAACGGTATGACAGCTGAGCTCTTGCTGGGGCGTCGACACACCCAGGGCCACCAGAGCATGGGTCTCAGGCGGCAGGCCGGCCTCAATCAGCTTTTCCGCCAGGGCGGCAAAGGTGCGTTTGCCCATATAGACAACCGTGGTGGCATCCGGGTCGGCCAGGGCCGCCATGTTAAGGCTATCCGGCAGCCCACCAGTGACGTCATGGCCGGTGATGAACTGCATGCGGCGCGCGGTCAGCCGCCGGGTCAGTGGGATATTGGCCGCTGCCGCTGCGGCGGAGGCTGCGGTGACACCGGGGACGATCTCAAACGGAATATTTGCGCCGCGCAGAGCCGCGATCTCTTCTTCCAAGCGGCCAAAGACGCCGCTGTCGCCGGATTTCAGCCGCACCACTTTGAGGCCGCTTTTGGCGTAGTCCACCAGCAGTTGGCTGACGTGGTCCTGCTTGGGCGAGGGGCGTCCGGCGCGTTTGCCCACGCCCACCAGATCGGCCTCTGGGTTGGCATGGGTCAGGATTGGCCCGGCGGAAAGATCGTCAAACAGCACCGCATCTGCGGTTTCCAGTCTCTTGACCGCCTTGACGGTCAGCAGCTCCGGGTCGCCGGGGCCGGAGGACACAAAACTGACAAAGCCGCTCATGCGCCTTCTCCGGTGATCAGATGGAAAAAGGTTCCGGTGACATGACCCTTGATGGATCCGGTTTCGGGCACCGGGTTGCCGTCGGCATCCATCACATGGGCCAGCGGCGCGTCGGGTTCATCCAGAATGGTGGAATAGTGGAACTCATGGCCGCGCAGGGCGGCGCCTGTTGCAAAACCCGGCATCGGCGCCTGCAGCTCGGCGCGGCGATAGCCCAAATGGAATTTGCGTTTCTCATAAGAGGTGACCAGCCCCAGCAGCCCGGCCATCTGGTGGCGGTTGCCCTCTTTGTCGATCAGCGCCGCGCCGAGCGCCATATAGCCCCCACATTCGCCATGTACTGGCTTGGTCTCGGCATGTTTGCGCAGGCCCGCGCGGAAGGTCTCGGCGGCGGCCAGGGTGCCGCCATGTAGTTCCGGGTAGCCGCCGGGCAGCCAGACCAGATCGGCGTCCTGGGCCGGGGCCTCATCCGCGAGGGGTGAAAACGGCAGGATTTCAGCGCCAGCAGCACGCCATCCGGTCAGAAGATGTGGATAGGTAAAGGAAAACGCCGCATCCCGGGCCAGGGCGATGCGCTGCGCCGGAGGCTTTGGCAGCGTGCTGGGGGCGGGTGCGGCGGCGCCCATAGCGGCTGCTTTGATGGCGTCCAGATCCACATGATCGCGCAGGAATGTGGCATAGCCAGCAATGGCGGCTTCAAGATCGGGGTGTTCCACTGCCTGAATAAGGCCCAGGTGGCGTTCGGGCAGGGCCAGATCGCCGCGCCGGGGCAGCGACCCCAGAACCTTGACCCCGGCGCGCTCCATCCCCAGCCGGGTCAGGCGTTCGTGGCGGGGGCTGGCGACCCGGTTCAGGATCACCCCGGCAAAGGGCACCTCGGGGTCATAGGATTTGAACCCCAAAGCGGTGGCAGCAGCGGATTGCGCTTGGCCGCCCACGTCAATCACCAGCACCACCGGCCAGCCCATGCGTTTGGCGGTTTCCGCCGAGGAGCCAAAGCCGCTTTGCCCGCGGGTGGCAACCCCGTCAAACAGCCCCATCGAGCCTTCGCCGATGCAGATCTCAGCCCCTGTTGCCTGTCCGGCAACGGCATCCAGCAGTCCGGGATCCATCGCCCAGGTGTCCAGGTTAAAACTGGGGCGCTTGGCAGCGGCAAAGTGAAAGGCCGGGTCGATATAGTCGGGGCCGCTCTTATAGGGCTGTACCGCCAGGCCATCTTCGGCCAGGGCGCGCAGCAGGCCCAGCATCACCGTGGTTTTGCCGGTGCCTGAGGCCGGCGCGGAGATCATCAGGCCTTTGGGGAAATCAGTCATCACCTTCGCTCCAGTTGGCCCATTGGCTATCGGCGCTTTGTGGCCGGTAGCGGCGGTCGTAATCTTGCGCGTAAAGGCAGCTTTCGTCAAAATCTTCATTGCCAAGCGCTGGTCCGACCAGAATCAGCGCGGTACGCCCGCGCATCCCGTCCGTCGCTTCTTCTAGGGTGCCAAGCGTTGCCTTGACCACCTTTTGATCCGGCCAGGTGGCGCGCCAGACCACGGCCACCGGGCACTCGGCGCCATAGCTGGGCGTCAGCCGGGCAATCACATCCTCCAGCACATGCACCGAGAGGTGAATGGCCAGGGTTGCCCCGGTGCGGGCAAAGTTCTCCAGCGTTTCGCCTTCGGGCATCGCCGAAGCCTTGCCAGAGGTTCGCGTCAGCACCAGCGATTGTGCCACACCGGGCAGGGTCAGCTCTGATCCCAGCGCCGCCGCCGCCGCCGCAAAGGCGGGCACGCCGGGGGTGATGTCATAGGGAATGCCCAGTGCGCGCAAGCGGCGCAGCTGCTCGCCCAGGGCGGACCAGACCGACAGATCGCCGGAATGCAGCCGGGCGATATCGTGACCCGCCGCGTGGGCCTCTTTGATATGGGCGATGATCTCATCCAGTGACAGGGCTGCGGTGTTGATCACCTTGGCGTCCTTGGGGCAGTGCTGCAACAGTGCCTCGGGCACCAGCGAGCCGGCATAGAGACAGACCGGGCAGGCGGCGATCAGGTCGCGCCCGCGCAGAGTGATAAGATCGGCGGCGCCGGGGCCGGCACCAATGAAATGAACGGTCATTGCTCAAGTCTTTCTGCAAGGGCCGCGGTGGCCATCCCATCCGCGGTGATAAGTCTGGGGGTGATCAGGCGGGACCGGGCCGGGCCTGGGCCTTGGCGGGCCGCCACCAGGGCGCAGGCCTCGGCAACGGAGCCGGTGCCAAATCGGGATTGTATGCGGGGCGAACAGGTCAGGGTGGGTTCGCCGGTGATGTCCTCTTCGCGCAGGGCAATCAGCGGCAGCGCCAGTTCCTGGGCAAGCTCAATCAGCGCCGGTTGCGCCGCCTTTGCCGCCAGGCTGGCCAGGGCATCGGGGCGCGCCCCTGTCAGTGCCAGCACGCTGCGCAGATCGGCCAGCGTCGCATTGGCGCGAAATCCAATTCCGGCCACTTTCATCGTGTCACGCTCCACTGAATGACGGGACGGGCACGTTGCCAGTCGCGCATCGACCCCAACGGTCCGGCCTCGGCGATTTCTGCCTTCAGCAGATGGCCACCCCATTGCGCATGGGCCTGCATCAGCAGGGTTTCGGTCTCCAGGGTGACGCCATTGGCCACCAAGCGGGTGCCCGGCGGCAGGATTTGCCAGAGGTGATCGAGCAGCGCTTGCGAACCGCCGCCGCCGATAAAGACGCAGTCGGGCAGCGCATGTCCCGTAAGCACTTCGGGGGCCTTACCCTGCATTGCCGCCATACGGTGGCTCAGGCCAAAATGCGCGGCATTGGCGCGGATGTTTTCCAGCCGCTCCCTGCGGGGCTCAAATGTGATGGCGCGGGCGCCGGGGGCTGCCAGACACCATTCAACCGAGACCGAGCCAGAGCCGCCGCCGATATCCCACAGCAGCTCGCCTTTGCGCGGTGCCAGCGCCGACAGGGTCAGGGCGCGGATGGGGCGTTTGGTGATCTGGCCATCGCTCACGAAATGCGAATCCGCCAGCCCCGCAGCCTGCGGTAGCCCGGGCCGCATGGCCTCGATGGCCATAAGGACCGGAGCCCCCCCTTGCGGTAGATCCCAGTCCTGAGCAAGGGCATGCTGCAGTTGTTCCTTGGGGCCGCCAAGCCGTTCCATCACATGCAGCTTTGCATCTGGTTGCCCGTTTTCAACCAGCCAGCTGGCCAGTTCAGCCGGGGCCGCGCCGTCGCGCAGGGTGCAGATCACCCGTGTGCCCCGGCCCAAGAGCGGCAGGAGCTTGGCATAAGGCGCTGCATGCAGCCCAAGGCAGAGGGTGTCTTCCAGTTTCCAGCCCAGACGGTTAGCCGCCAGGGCAAAGCAGGAGGGCACCGGGTAAGAAACCCATTCCTCTGCTGCCAGATCCTTCATCAAAGAGCCCCCGGCGCCGTGCCAGAAGGGATCGCCCGAGGCAAGCACCACCACTGGGCTGCCGCGCAGTTCCAACACGGGCTGAGTGGAAAAGGGCACCGGCCAGGGCCGTGCTTTGGTCCCGGCATTCACCAAGTCCAGATGACGTGGCCCGCCAAAAATGACTTCCGCCGCCTGCAATGCATTCCGGCTTGCTTCCGAGAGGCCTGCCAGTCCATCCTCACCAAGACCAATCACCGTCAGCCACGGCGGGGCAATAGATGCGACAACAGGATCAGACATGACACGTACCCTTGTGTTGGGCGGCACCACAGAGGCCAGCAAACTGGCCAAAGCCCTGGCTGAGGCGGGCATGGATGCGGTGTTTTCCTACGCTGGCCGCACTGCCAACCCGGTGGCGCAGCCCCTGCCCCTGCGGGTGGGTGGCTTTGGCGGCGTTGACGGGCTGCTGCGCTACCTCAGAGAGGAGGAGATCAGTCATGTGGTGGATGCCACCCATCCCTTTGCCGCCCAGATGAGCCGCAATGTGGTGCAGGCCTGCGCCGAAGCGAACCTGCCGCTCTGTGCCTATGAGCGTCCGCCCTGGCGCCCGGCGGCGGGGGATAACTGGATCCATGTTGGCGATATGGACGCAGCGGTGCAGGCGCTGCCGGAGAGGCCGGCGCGGGTGTTCCTGGCGATTGGCAAACAGAACCTGGCGGACTTTGCCGCCAAGCCGCAGCATCACTATCTGTTGCGTCTGGTGGACGCGCCCGAGGCGGAGCTGCCGCTGCCCAATTGCAGCGTCGAGATCGCCCGTGGTCCCTTTGATGAGGCCGGGGATCTGGCCCTGATGCAGCATCATGGCATCACTCATGTAGTGTCGAAAAATGCCGGCGGACGGGGCGCCTCGGCCAAACTTGCCGCCGCGCGCGCCTTCGCCCTGCCGATCATCATGATCGACAGACCTCAGGTGCCGCCCCGTATGACCTACGGGGATGTGGCAGAAGTGTTGGCCTGGCTGTTTCATACCCCTGATCAGCCCGCGTCGGGCGCATAGCGCGGGGTGTAGACATGGGTACCGACGCGGCGGGTGTCCTTGTTGCCGACAATCACCACGGTGCGCATATCCGCCATCTCAGGTGTCGCCTCGTTGAGGGTCACGGTGGTGATGGTTTCATCGGGTTTGGAGACATCGCGGGCAAAGGAAATCAGCGTCTCACCGCCACAGGCCTCACGCAGGATTTCCAGCGCACGGGCAAATTGATGGGGCCGCGATTTTGAACGGGGATTGTAAAACCCCATGGCAAAGCCCGCCTCGCCCGCCAGACGCAGGCGTTTTTCAATCAGGCTCCAGGGTTTCAGATTGTCGCTGAGGTTGATGGCGGCAAAATCATGCCCCATAGGGGCGCCAATCCGGGCCGATGCTGCCAGCATTGCGGTGATACCGGGCAAGACCTGAATGTCCAGATCCAGCCAGGCGGGCTTATTTGCCGCCTCCAGCGCCTCAAACACGGCAGAGGCCATGGCAAAGACGCCGGGATCACCCGAGGAGACCACCGCCACGCGCTTGCCGCTTGCCGCCATCTCCAGCGCATGGGTGGCACGCTCGATTTCGACCCGGTTGTCGGTGGCATGCAGGGTCAGGCCGGGGCGTTCGGGGATGCGTTTGACATAGGGAATGTAGCCGACAATATCCGTGGCCTCAGCGATCACGCCTTGGACCTGGGTTGTCACCATGGTTTCATCGCCAGGACCCAGCCCGACAATTTTCACCCAGCCTGTTTTTGTCCGGTCGGTTGATGCTGTTTCTGTCATGGTCGGCGCCCCTGTCCATGCACCAGCACAATCGAGAAATAAGGCACCTCTCCCTCGATCTCAGAGAGTTTCTGCACCGTCTGGCTGGGCATGGTGCCCCGTTCCACCAGCCAGGCCTCTTGTGTTTTGCCTGCAGCCTGCAGCGCCCGGCGCAGTTTTGGCAGGTTGCGGCCAATCTTCATCACCACCAGCGCATCCGTCTCCTGGATGCGGCGGGTGAGCTCCGCCTCGGACAGGGTGGCCATGGCCACGGTCAAGACGTCATCGCCCCAGGTGATGGGCTGGCCGGTGGCTGTCCAGCAGCCGGACATGCCGGTGATGCCGGGAATTATTTCCTGCGCCGCGCGGCCCTGGAGCCGGGTGTAGAGATGCATGTAGGAGCCATAAAAGAACGGGTCGCCTTCGCAGAGCACCACGACATTCTCTGTTTTGGCAATCTCGGCCAGGGTATCGGCCCAGCTATCATAGAAGGCAGCCATCATTCGGTTGTATTCGGGGTCTGAAAAATGGATCTCGGTGGTGACCGGGTATTCCATTGCGTGTTCAATGACACCCTCGGGCAACAGGCCCTCGACCAGGCTGCGGGCCTGACCCTTGCGGCCTTCCTTGCGGAAATAGGCCACATGGCGGGCGCCTTGAATGGCGCGCCAGGATTTGACGCTCATCAATTCGGGATCGCCCGGCCCCAGGCCGGCACAGATGACTTTGCCCGCGGTTTCGCTGGTCATGGTCACTCTTTCCAACTGGCCAGGGCGTTGACGGCCGCCACGGTAATGGCGGAGCCGCCCAGGCGACCTTTGACGATCATCGCGGGCACTGGCAGGTCCTGCATCAGGGCCTCTTTGGATTCCATGGCGCCGACAAAGCCAACCGGGCAGCCGATGATGGCGGCGGGGCGCGGGCAGGCGGGGTCTTTGAGCATGTTCAGCAGGTGAAACAGCGCCGTGGGGGCATTGCCGATGGCCACAACCGCACCGTCGAGCTTGGGGCGCCAGAGCTCCAGCGCCGCGGCGGAGCGGGTATTGCCCATCTCCTTGGCCATCCCAGGCACCTTGGGGTCGCGCAGGGTGCAGATGACCTCATTGTTGGCGGCAAGCCGTGGACGGGTGATACCTTCGCTGACCATATGCGCATCGCACAGGATCGGTGCACCGGCGGCGAGGGCAGCGCGGGCGGTTTCAGCCATGCCGGGAGAAAAGCGGATGTGGTCTTCCAGACCAACCATGCCAGCGGCGTGGATCATGCGCACCGCAACGCTTTCCTCATCCTTGTTGAACCGGACGAGGTCCGCCTCGGCGCGGATGGTGGCAAAGCTTTCAGCGTAGATTGCAGCGCCGTTGGTCTCATAGGTGTGGAGCATGTTAGCTGCCCTCTGTCAGAATTTTTGGCGCAGCACGGAGTGCACTGGCACTAAGGGTTTTTATGGATGGCTGATCAGTGGCCTTGCCATGGTGGATCAGATCGAAGGTATCGGTGGCCGTGGCGGTAAGCGTTAGGGGGGCCGGGCCGGGATGGGCACAGCCCTTGGCGCAGCCGGAGATGTGCAAGACCTGCCCCTTTGGCACAAAGGGCGCCAGATCCCGGGCCAGATCGCGGGTGGGCGAAAGCGCCTGCAGGCAACCGGGCGCTCCGGTGCAAACACGCACCTGCAGGCGGGGATCTGTTGCATCAAGGATCACACCGGGCAGGGTGGCAAGCTCGGGGGCACCTTCGACCAGGATCATTCGCCAGGGGGTCAAACGCAGGGGACCATGGTCGGCCAGCCTGGCAAAGGCCTCTGCCGTGATCTGGCCGAATTCCAAGGCCACAAGCGGGCCGAAGGCGGTCATGCCCGGGCTTGGATCGGGGGCGCTGGAGCTGCGCGGAGAGGAATGTGAAGCGGGTGCTGCGCGGCGCGCAATCAGGGCTTGCATCCTGCCACGTCCCATCGACGCGCCGCCTTGGTCCAGGAACCAGCGGGCCAGATCAAGGGCGGCTTCGGCTGCGGTCTCGACCTCCATGGGGCAGCCTGTCTGCGCTCCATCCGCGACAACGAGGAGCTTGTCGCCGCTGCGCTCGATCCGGATATCTGCGGCACAGCTTTGCAGCTGGGGCTTTGGCCCTGCATCCACTACAAAGCCAAATTTGCCGGGCAGCACCAGATCTTCTGCCGCTTTTAATGCACGTTCCAGACTGCGGGCAATGGTGTGACTGGCATCGCCGGGCTGCCAAAAGGGAGATAGCAAAATATTGCGGCGGCTTTCTGTTGCGGCGTCCTGATCCAGAAGACCCATGTCCTGAAGGCCCGCGATCACGGCAGCATGGCTGTGGTCTGAGATCCCGCGCAGTTGCAGGTTGGCCCGCGCCGAGAGATCAATCAGTCCATTACCATGTTGCTGCGACAAACCGGCAATCGCCTTTGCCTGCGCCTGGCTCAACCGGCCCAGAGGCGCGCGGATGCGCACAACCAACCCGTCGCCGGACATCATCGGGCGCAGGGCACCTGGGCACCAGCCATAGACTTTGGGAGCGGGAGAGGAGCTGCTACGGCTCATGCGGCGCCCTCCAGCGTGGCGATAATCGAGTTGCGCCGGGTAGCCCAGAGGCCGGCTTCTGCCAGGGCGCGAAAGCGATCGCGCATGGCCTGCAGCGCCGCCGGGTTTTCCGCCTGCATGAATTCCACCAGATCTTCGCGGCCCAGGGTTGCCTCAAAGTAGAGATCAAACAGATGGGCGGGCACCACCTGGGCCAGATGGGCAAAGGCGGCCATGTGATCCAATGTGGCGGCAATTTCTGCACCGCCGCGAAAGCCATGGCGCATCATGGAGCTGGCCCAATCCGGGTTGCTGGCGCGGGCGCGGGTCACCCGGGCGATTTCTTCCCCCAATGAGCGCGCCTGAGGACGGTCTGGGCGGGTTGCATCCATGTGGTACAGGGCCGGAGCTGGTGAGCCCAGCCGCGCCATGGCCGCCGCAAAACCTGCCTCATGGGCGGCATAGTCCGAAGCCACCAAAAGATCGGTTTCTGGCAGATCCTGCAGATGCACAAAGCTGTCGGCGGTTTTCAGGCGCTCCTCCAGTGCCGAGCGGGCCTCGGAGATGTCGCCCTTGGCGTCGATGGCATGGGAGGAGGCGCTCAGCCAGGCCTCGCCCGCTGCGGCGCGCGATGAGTCGCTGTAGCTGTCGATATGGGGCCCCATGGAGAGGCCGTATTGACCCGGTTTTGGCCCAAAGACCCGCGGGGACTGCGACAGATAGGGATTGTCTGTCTTGCTTTCTTCGCGCGCAGCCAGCGCTGCTGCTGCGGCTTCGAACATCTGCGCCAGACCTGGAAAGACATCACGGAACAGGCCCGAGACCCGTAGGGTCACGTCGATACGCGGGCGGCCCAGCATCGAGAGCGGCAGCACTTCGAAGCCCGAGACCCGCTCGGAATCCTTGTCCCATTGCGGTGCCAGACCAGCCAGATGCAGGGCCATGGCAAATTCTTCTCCGGCGGTGCGCATGGTGGCAGAGCCCCAGAGGTCAATCACCAGCCCCTGCGGCCAGTCGCCATGGTCCTGAAGGTGGCGGCGCAGCAGCTCTTCCGCCAGCTTGACCCCCTGCGCATGCGCCGCCCGTGACGGCACCGAGCGTGGGTCGGTGGTAAAGAGGTTGCGCCCGGTGGGCAGCACATCAGAGCGGCCGCGAAACGGCGAGCCAGACGGACCGGGGGGCACCATCCTGCCCGCCAGAGCCGCCACAAGCCCGGCGCGTTCTTCGCTGCCACAATCGCCCGCGCCAAAGATATGCAGCCCCTCGCCATATTGGCTTTCCTTGATGTCGCAGACAAAGGCATCAATTCTGGTGATTGCCTCGGCGGCGGAACAGTCAGGGGTGAGGCCCAGATCAGCCTCGACGCCGGTGCCCTGGGCCTCGGCGCGGATGTCCTCTAGCAGCCGGTCACGTCGGGCCGGGTCCAGCCCATCAGCGGTGGAGTATTCATCCAGCAGGTGTTCCAGCCGGGCCATGCCCTCGGGCAGGCTGCTCCGAGCCAGGGGCGGCGGCAGGTGGCCAAGGGTCACGGCGCCAATGCGGCGCTTGGCCTGCGCCGCCTCGCCGGGATCGTTGACAATAAAGGGATAGGCCACCGGCAGGTCGCCTGTCAGCGCCTCGGGCCAGCAGCTGTCGGACAGCGCCACGGATTTGCCGGGCAGCCATTCCAGCGTGCCATGGGCGCCGATATGGACCAGGGCGTCGCTGCGCTGGCGCAGCCAGAGATAGAAGGCGACATAGGCATGGCGCGGGGTGCGCTCCAGATCGTGGTAATCCTCGACGCGGGCCTGTACCTCGCCCCGTTCTGGCTGCAGCGCGATCAGCGCCTTGCCGGCCTGGATTGCCTTGAAATGAAAGGCGCCGTCGCGACAGTCCGGGTCGTCCTCAGGCGCGCCCCAGGCGGCGGTCAGGGTCTGGCGCAGCGCTTCAGGGAGCGTTTCCAGAGCCGTCACATAGTCGGCCAGGGAATAGCTAAGGGTTTGCGACCCCAGCCGTTGACCAAGATCCTTCTGGGGCGTGATGTCATAGCCCTGGGCGGCGAGCTCGGTTGTGATTTCGCTACAGGAGGCCAGGGCGTCCAGCCCCACGGCATGGGCCAGGTTATGGGCCTTGCCGGGGTAGGTCGACAGGATCAGGCAGGGCCGTTTTTGTTCATTGGGCAGGGTGGCGAGGCGCAGCCAGCCCTCCACCCGGTCGATGACAGCGGCAATGCGATCGGGCACGGGACGATGGGCAAACCGCGAGTATTGCAGCGCTGGGTCCTGCTTGCCGGGAGATTTGAAACTGATCACCCCGGCAAGGATGCGCCCGTCTACTTCGGGCAGCACCACATGCATGGCCAGATCGGCGGGCGACAACCCGCGGGCTGCCTCTGACCAGTCCTTTTTGCGGGCCGTCGACAGCGCCACCTGAAACACCGGGCAGCCACTGGTATTGAGCGGCGAGGCGCTGCCATCGCTGCCCTGGGCCGAAAAGGCGGTGGCGTTGATGATGGCGGCAGGGTCCAAAGCAGGCAGCGCATCACGCAGCCAGTTTGCCGTGTCAGGAGATTTGAGGCTGGCGGCAAAGACCCCATAGGCGGCATAACCACGGGCGCGCAGCTCGGCAATCAGTGCATCCACCGGAGCAGTATCCGCCGCCGTCAGATAGGAACGGTAAAAGCTGACCAGAACCAAAGGTTTGTCGGTTCGGGTGGGGATGGGAATGACGCCTTTTTCGGGGTCATAGAATCCATACTCAGGCGTGGATTTGAGCCCCAGGACCGGTCCGGCATAAAGCCCGGCTGCCAAAGAAAGCTGGGCCAGCGCTGCCTGAGCCGCCACAGCCCCGCCCGCATCACAAAGCGCCTGCAACCGACGCAGGGTTGAGACCGGCAGGGTAGAAAGTTCGTCGAGACGGGGGTCTTCGCGACCATCTGCGGGCAGCAGGGCGAGGGCGATGCCCTTGCGGCGGGCCAGATCCTGCAGAGTGGCCAGGCCATAGGGCCAATAGCTTTCGCCACCGATGAGGCGCACCAGAATACCCTTGGTGCCCTCCAGCGTTTGTTCCGCATAGGTATCCACCGACAGGGGATGTTTCAGCGCAACCAAATTGGCCAGCCGGAGGCTGGGCAGGTTTCCATTTGCGCGATGCCAGCCTGCCGCAAAAGCGCCAAGGTCACTGTCAGAGAACGACAGCACCACCAGATCCGCAGGGGTCTGCCCCAGATCCTGCGGTGTGTCGGTCTGATCCAACCCGTGGCTTTCGCGAAAGACGACATGCATCAGCTATTGCCTCGCGCAAATGGAGAAAAGTATTGGCCTGCATTCAGGCCCTGGATTGCGCCCGCGCGCACATCTGATCCAGCCCCAAGGCGGGCGTGAGCGCGCTCCCCCTGGGAGGGGCGCGATCCTTTCCGCAGCAGAGCCGGACAGATGAAGCGCAGGGCCATGGGGATCAGGCCCCCAATTCGGCGCGAATCGCAGCGCCGTCGATATTGTCGTGTTCTGCAATCACCACCAGCTGGGTGCGACGTGGCGCGTCGCCCCAGGGCTGGTCATACTGGGCCCGCAGGCGCTCGCCCACGGCCTGAACCAACATGCGCATCGGTTTTCCCTCCACCGCAACATAGCCTTTGACGCGCAGTATATTGCGGGTGCGGGCAAGTTTCACGATGGCATTTTGCAACCCTTCTGGGTCGGCGACTTCGCCCATATCGACAACAATGCTCTCAAAATCGTCGTGTTCGTGATCGTGGTGGCCATCGTGATGGCTAGGGCGAGCCTCCAGATCGTCTTCGGCGGCGGCATTCAGGCCCAGAATGATACGCGGATCAATCACCCCTTCGCTCATTGGCAGGATCGGCAGCTGGCGAGGTGCTTCGGCTTGGACGATCTTGCGGGCGGCCTCCAGACCGGCCTCGCCCGCCAAATCGGCTTTGGACAGCAAGACGATGTCGGCGCAGGAGATCTGATCCTCAAACACCTCGGAGAGTGGTGTTTCGTGGTCGAGGCTGTCGTCGGCCTCCCGTTGGGCGGCAACGGCGGCCAGATCGGGAGCAAATTGCCCGGCGGCCACGGCCTCGGCATCGGCCAGGGCAATGACACCATCCACGGTGATCCGCGAGCGGATCGCGGGCCAGTCAAAGGCCTTGAGCAGGGGTTTGGGCAGGGCCAGACCGGAGGTTTCGATCAGGATATGCTCGGGCTGTTCCGGCAGCGCCATCAGGGCCTCGATGGTGGGGATGAAATCATCCGCTACGGTGCAGCAGATGCAGCCATTGGCAAGTTCTACGATGTTGTTTTCCGGGCAGTTTTCATCGGCGCAGGACTTCAGGATGTCGCCATCGACACCGGCGGTGCCAAACTCATTGACCAGAACCGCAAGACGTTTGCCCTGGGGGTTCTGCATCAGGTGGCGGATCAGGGTGGTTTTACCCGCGCCCAAAAAGCCGGTGATAACGGTGACGGGGATCTTGTTGAGGTCGCTCATGGGGATTTAATCCTTGGAAGGCAGGGTGATCGGAGGGATGCGGGCGATGGATTGTTTGCGGAACACCTGGGGGCGCTCACGCCAGGGCACCAGCCCATCTGTCGTAGAGGCATAGGCGGCGGCGCCCGCCAGGATGTCGTCCACATGGGCGTCAGGGTCGAGATCGCCGTAGATGTAGCTCCAGCGGGCTTCTCCGCCAGTCAATACCATGGCGCAGCCGCGTTTGCAGGCCGACAGGCATTCTACACCGCGCACCGTGACACCTGCAGGCAGGCTGGCATCGGACAGGGCGGCCATCAACAGCGCGCCGGGGCGGGTGGCCTCGGGGTCGACGCCGTCGCGTTTGCAGGTGGTGCAGATGGTCAAAGTAACCTCTGCGGTATCTTCAGTGGCGGGGAGTGCCATATCTTCTGCCATCAGCGCGCGCGTCCTTTGTATGTGAGGGACCGGGGGCTGGGCCAGTGGAGAGAGGGCAGAGGGTGCACTCCCACAACCAGTCGCGACACACCCCGTCCGCTCGTTGTCTCATCCGTTGGCAGGTCTCCCGGCTTGCGGATTCCAACAGGCCAGGGCCTGTCTGCGGTGCTCTTGCCTTCCCGACGATGTGCAAAACACACGGGCCAGTGGCATCAGAGACCTCTCCGGTCACGGTCGCGGGGGCGGCTGTGCTTGAAAGCCGATACCAAAGCCAAGTATCAGCCTGTCACATTCCCTCTTCGCCTGCAATTTGCAGGAACCAACGAAAACCCCTTGCGCTATCGAGGCCTTCCTTGTCAAGACTTGGGCAAACAGCAGGAGTGAACACCGTGAGCGATACGTCCGAAACCGGCATTTCAGAAGAGGAAGCGGCACGTCACGCGTCCAAGATGGCCAAGAAGAAGGCCGCGCGTGATCGCATGATGAAAAACAAGGATGGGGAAAAGGGGCTGATCATCGTCCACACCGGCCCCGGCAAGGGTAAATCCAGCTCGGGATTCGGCATGATCATGCGCTGTATTGCCCATGGGATGCCTTCGGCGGTGGTGCAGTTCATCAAGGGCGCCTGGCAGACCGGCGAGCGCACATTGATCGAAGAGAATTTTAGCGATCTGTGCCAGTTTTACGCCATGGGCGAGGGCTTTACCTGGGAAACTCAGGACAAGGCGCGTGACATTGCTGCGGCAAAGAAGGGCTGGGAAAAGGCCAAGGAGATGATCCGCGACGAGCGCAATACCATGGTGCTGCTTGATGAGATCAACATCGCCCTGCGCTATGATTATCTGGATCTGGAAGAGGTGCTGGAATTCCTGGTGGAAGAAAAGCCCCCAATGACCCATGTGGTTTTGACCGGGCGTAATGCCAAGGAAGAACTGATCGAGATTGCCGATCTGGTCACTGAAATGGGCCAGATCAAGCACCCGTTCCGTGCTGGTGTTAAGGCGCAAAAAGGCGTGGAATTTTAAGTTCATATCAGCCCAGGGGGTGCTCTGGGCTGATACTGCCAATTGGTGTGGTTGCGGCGCTTAGGTCAGCTTGTTGCGAATGTAGGTGTCCACCGCTGCGCGCTGATCAGGATCCAGGCGCAGGTTCAGCTTGGTGCGGCGCAGCAGGAAATCGTCGCCAGTGCGCACCCATTCGTTTTTGATTACCCAGTCCAGCTCGCGCGCGGTGATGGTTGCGCCAAACTCCTGGCCCAGATCCTGCGCGGTTTTGGCATCGCCCAACACCTCCCAGGCCTCCAGCCCATAGGCGCGCATCAGGCGGCGGCTGGCGTAGGCGGACAGGAAGGGATAATCGCTGGCCAGTTTCGCCGTCAGCCTGGCCACATCCGCGACCAAAAAATTGCCGCCGGGCATCGCCACGCCGGCGGTCCAGTTGTCCGAGAGTCCCGGCAGGGCCTCGCCAATCTTGGCCAGGGCGGCCTCGGCCAGTTTGCGGTACGTGGTGATTTTGCCGCCAAAAACATTGAGCAGCGGCGCCTGGGTTTGGTCCAGTGTCAGCACATATTCGCGCGTTGCTGCCGTGGCCGAGCTTGCCCCGTCATCATAGAGCGGGCGCACCCCGGAATACGTCCAGACCACATCCGCGCGGCTGATCGGCTTGTCAAAATACTGCGAGGCAAATTTGACCAGATAATCCTGCTCTTCTGGGGTGCATTCCGGTGCGACCTGTGGGTTCGGGTGGTCCGCATCGGTGGTGCCGATCAGGGTAAAGTCTTCCTCATAGGGGATGGCAAAGATAATCCGGCCGTCCTCACCCTGAAAGAAATAGCAGCGGCCGTGGTCGAACAGTTTTGGCACCACGATATGGCTGCCGCGTACCAGACGCACGGTTTCGCGGCTGTTTTGGCCTAGGGTCTGGCGCAGCAGGTCGGCAACCCATGGCCCGCCTGCATTGACCAGCATCTTGGCGTGATGCTCTGCGGTTTCGCCGCTGGCGTGATCCTTGACGGTGATGACCCAGTGATCGGCGCGGCGCTCTGCATGCAAGACTTCGGTACGGGTCATGATCGTGGCGCCACGGGCCTGCGCATCGCGGGCGTTGAGCACCACCAGCCGGGCGTCTTCGACCCAGCAATCGGAGTATTCAAAGGCCTTTTTGAATTTCGATTTCAGCGGCCGGCCCGCCTCATTCGTGGTCAGATCCACCGTGCTGGTGCCCGGCAGGATGCCGCGCTTGCCCAGGGAATCATACAGGAACAATCCCAGGCGGATCAGCCAGGCCGGACGCCGCCCTTTCATCCAAGGCATAAAGGTGGTCAGCAGTTTTGAGGTCGGCGTGTCGTTGTCGAACCGCATGTCCTTGTGGAAGGGCAGCACAAAGCGCATCGGCCAGGAAATATGCGGCATCGCCTGCAGCAGAACTTCGCGTTCTATCAGGGCTTCGCGCACCAGCCGGAACTCAAAATACTCCAGATAACGCAACCCACCGTGAAACAGCTTGGTTGAGGCGGAAGAGGTGGCCGAGGCGAGATCGTTCATTTCGGCCAGGGTGACAGTGAGGCCACGCCCGGCGGCGTCGCGGGCGATGCCGCAGCCATTGATGCCGCCGCCAATGATAAAGAGATCGGTGATTTTGGGCTCAGTCATTTTGGATCCGGTCATTTTCGCTGCTTTCGTTTTTGATCTCCTGGGATTCCGTGCACAGGATTTGCGTGCCTGCCGCACGGGCGGCTTCGCAGAAGGGGGCGGGGGGCCGTTGATCGGTGATCACCACATCCAGGTCGGCCAGACCGCAGATCCGCACGGGCGCGGAGTGGGCAAATTTGCTGCCATCACATAGCAGGATGGTGCGCCGTGCGTTTTTCAGGATGGCACGGGCGACGGAGACTTCGCGGGCATCATGGTCCAGTACCGCGCCGTCCTCATCCAGCGCCGAGGCGCCGATGATGGCGTAGTCGACCTTGTAGCGAGAGATAAATTCAACCGCATCTTCGCCGATGATCGCCCCGTCGCTTTGCCGGACGGTGCCGCCAACCAGGATCAGCTCTTTTGCCTCGCCACCCATCATTAGGTTTATAATGTTGATATTGTTTGATAATACGGTAAGGCCGCGATGGTTTTCCAGGGCCCGTGCCGCCTGTTCGGTCGAGGTGCCGATGTTGATCGCCAGCGAACAATTGTCGGGGATAAACTCGGCCAGGAGGGTTGCCATGGTCTGTTTTGCGGTGGCGTTTTGCTTGCGCCGGTCGGCATAGGCGCGATTGGCGGCAGAGCTAACCCGCACTGCGCCGCCATGCACCCGCGACAACACTCCGCGCGCAGATAGATCCCGCAGGTCGGTGCGAACCGTCTGCAAAGACACCCCAAAGCGCGCCGCGAGGTCCTCGACCTCCACCCGTTCCTGGCTGTTCAGCAGGTCTAGAATCTTGCTGTGGCGACTCGTGGCGTCCATGGGCTTTCCTTTTTGTGGGAATGCCTATCGGATCATGTCGGTTTTGTCACCACATGTTTTCGTTTGACTTGCGATATATGAAATATCGAAAACACATGCGTGTGTATCCCTGCTTTCAGGCGGGGGCATCAGGTCAGGCGGATCAGGTGGTTGTCCCAGGCCAGATCGTGGTACTGCAGTGGTTTTGCTGTGCCTTCGGTCAACGCCAAGATCTGGCCCAGCCCGGTGCTGGCGATCAACCCAGTGTTGGCGGTGGCAAGGCCGCAGACATCTTGCAGAATATGTTCGCGAATGATTTCACCGCTGCGGGTGTCCAGCACCTGCACCAGCCCGCCCCTGGGGGAGGACACCGCGATGGATTGGTCGTCGGCGGCAAAGGCAACAGAGCCGCCATAGCTGCGCATATTGCGCAGCCTGGGGTCGCCCTGTGCCAATAGCTGCGGTGCAGCGCCGGGTTGATAAAGCCCCAGCAGTGGCAGCTCCGCACCGGGATCTCCCTGCCATTGCATGGCAAAACCCAGGATGCCCGTTGATGACAGGGCAAGGTGGCGGATCGAGTTCAGGCGCAACTCTTGATTCAGCTCCATCACGTCCAGCACCTCACCCTCCAGCGACAATAGGCTGAGGTTCGGGCGCATCTGTGGCAGATTCAGCTTGGCGCGGCCGCTGTCGGGGTGCGTTTCAATGCCGCCATTGGCAATGGCCAGCTGGTCACCGTCCTGGCTGTGGCGCAGCAGCATATCATGGGGCCCGACCCCACCAGAGCCAAAACTGCCAATGCGACGGTACCCCTGCGTGACCTCCCAAATGCCGATCACGCCACGGGTATTTTCATAGTCATTCTCAGTCGTGAACAGGCGACTGCCATCCCGCGAGAACAAGCCATGACCATAAAAGTGGTGCCCCTGCGGCGGTTCCAGACGGGCCAGATGGGTTCCATCCCGACAGTCGATGACATCGGCAAAGCGACCGGGGCGGCGGGCAAAGGCAACGGCCTCGGGGCGAAAGGGGTGGGCGGCGGCGGCATGGCCGCGCCCCGGCAGCGGGCAGGTAAAACGCAGTGTCCCGGTTTCAGACAGGCCTGCCAGCAGGTAGTGCCCACCGGGATCTTTGGCCGCCGCCAGAAAGGCCGGGCCGCCAAGGTCCGCCCAGCTGGGGGCAGGGGCCAGGCCGGTGGCCAATAGGCCGGCGATAAAACCGCGTCGAGAGGTCATGGGTTGTCCTTTGTGCCGTGTGCTGTTCCGTGTTGACGGCTGTCAGTCGCCGTCCAGTGCGTTAAAGCCTGCCAAAACCCCCAGCGCGGGCCCTAGATCGCTCTCAATCAGCGCCCGCAGATCGTTGACCTCTTGCTGTAGCGCCTCGATGCGGAACCGTTTGGCCGGGTCGGCAACCCCTGCGAGGCTGGGATCTTCCAGACGCAGGGCGCGCAGGATCGGTTTTTGAAAGGCGGCTTCCAGTCGCGCCACCAGATCGTCGTCATCCTGCGCCAGCGCGACGGCCAGCGGCTGCAGCGCTTGCAGAGCCAGGACGATATGGTGCTGGCTGCGGCCTGAGCGCCAGGCCTCGGCGCGTTTGGGGCGGGGTTTGTCAAAACTGCCCAAAGGGCGGCCCAAACGCATATCCGCCAGCATCTGCAGCCCTGTGTTCAGTGACTTGAAAAGCTCTTGCTTGACCTCGGTTTTATCCTGATAGCGCCCGGTGGCACTGCGCATCTGCGCCGCATAGGATTGTTGCCAGTCCTGCTGAATGGCCTCAGCCGTGGTGGCAATATCGCGGGCCATGGTGGCAATCAGGGCGCAGCGATACTCCGCGGGTTCGGCGCTGGTAAAACTGGCATCGTAGAGCATGAACTCCAGCGCATAAAAACCGCGACCGGCAATTGAGGACTGAGAAAAGCCCTGTGGCGTCAGCAGGGCAGGATCGGCGTCACGCAGGTGTTTGGCCAGGGTTTTGGGTGTCTTGCCGCGACTATCGGGCCAAAAAGCCAGGGCAAAGGCGCGATTGTCCGTCTCAGTAGGGCCAAAGCGCAGGTGGCTGACCCGGGTCCAGTCGTCAAAGGCCTGGCTGTAGGCGTTTTGCAGTGGGGCGACATCGGGTTGGCATGTGCGACCGGCGGTTTCGGCCAGATCCTGGCTGCTGTCGACCAGGGCCTGCATGGCGGGCAGGATCTGATCGTCGAGGATTTCATCCACCACATCGGCGCGCGCCGATGTGGTGACAAGCGCGAGGCTGGCGGCAAGCGCAAACAGAAGATGTTTCAAATCAGAGGCTCTCCAGAAAACGAATGAGGGTGGCGCGGTCATCGGGTGACAGCGAGATAACATGATCACGTGCGGGTTTTGCCTCGCCGCCATGCCATAGAATGGCCTCCAGCAGGCTGCGGGCGCGGCCGTCATGCAGATAAGTCGCGTCCGGGTTTACCTGCTTGGTCAACCCGATCCCCCAAAGCGGTGCGGTGCGCCACTCGCGACCCGTGGCGCGGCCTTCGGGGCGGTTATCGGCCAGCCCGTCGCCCATGTCATGTAGCAGCAGGTCACTATAGGGCCAGATCAGTTGAAAGCTGTTCTCGGGCCGATCCGCCAGCCGCTGGGTGACAAATTTGGGCGTGTGGCAGCTGGTGCAGCCGCTGGTGTAAAACAGCTCCTTGCCGCGTAGCACCTGAGCATCATCGCTGTCGCGGCGCGCAGGTACGGCGAGGTTGCGGGAATAGAAGGTCACCAAATCCATATTGGCCTGGTCAATTTCGCTGCCACGGACATCGCCATCCCCATGGGGGGCGCTGAGGCAGCGGGTTTGCGCTGCGGTGCAATCCCCCGCTGGGCTGGGGAACAGCGGTGTCGAGATGCCGATATCACCGGAAAAGGCCGCTGCCGATTGCTGGTGCAGGGTTGGCATGCCGGCCTTATAGCCAAAGCGCCCCAGCATGATCTGCTGATATTCGCGCGACCAGCTGAGGTTGGCGCGCCCGGATATGCCGTCACCATTGCTGTCACCCTCATCGACATTAGCGAGGATATCCGCTGTCGAGATCGCCTCCAGCAATCCCAGACCAATCATTGGCGGTGCCATGCGGGGCGATAACATGGAGTCTGGGTGCAGCGGGCCATAGCCAAGGTCCGCGGCGCTGTAGCTGGGGATGCGCAGCTCGGCCGTTTCGCCACCTGCCAGGGGAATGGTCGATGTGCTGTAGTCCACCCCCAGCCGGTATTCAGGCGCGATGCCGGCTGGGGAAAAATCCTGCAACTGGCCGCCATAGGTGGGGTCAGGGGCAGTGCCGATGTAATCTGTCACCGCCTGCAAGTTCTGCGGCGTCTCACCGGGGGTGGAAATGCGCAAAAACATCGAGGCCGAGCGATAGTCCGGGCCTTTGGGAGTCGCGCCGCGCCCATCCTTGATGTGGCAGCGCTGGCAGCTGCGGGCATTATAAAGGGGTCCCAGCCCGTCGGAGGCCAGCGTCGAGGCAGGCGCGAACACCCAGATCTTTTTGAACAAGCCGTTGCCGAGCTTGAATTCCAGCTCTTGTTCAAAGGAGAGATTGGCGCTGTGCTGGGAAAAAGCCTCATCATCGCGGCGCGCCCGAACAGTGGCGCTGCCGCCGGGGTTGTCCTCAAACGCTTCGGGGGCGGTGAAATCCTGCGTCGCCGCCGCGACCTTGGTCACGCGGGCCTGCTCTGCAGCGCTGCGCGGCAGGGTGTTTAGGTGGGGATCCCCCAGCGAAAGAGCTGACAAATCCAGGGGTGGCGCGGGTGTGGGATCCTGGGCCAAGGCGGGAGAGGCCGCCGCAAGCGCGGCAGCCAGAAGGAGCTTACTCTTCGACCTCTTCCATTTTGGTGGCGTTGAGTTGTGCATAGTTTTCGGCACCAATCCGGTCGTGGAGGTCAAGCTGGGTTTCGAGGAAGTCGATATGGCCTTCTTCGTCTGCCATCAATGTTTCAAACAGCTTCATGGTGACGTAATCGCCGGCCTCGTTGCAGACCTCGCGCGCCTCTTTGTACAGCGCCCGGGCGCTTTCTTCGGCGGCAAGATCGCATTCCAGCGTTTCCTTAGGCGTCTGACCGATGCGCAGCGGATCCAGCTTTTGCAGGTTGGGATGGCCGCCCAGAAACAGAATTCGTTCAATCAGATTGTCCGCGTGCTGCATCTCTTCGATGCTTTCCTCACGGCTTTTCTTGGCCATGCTGCCCAGGCCCCAGTCGTCCTGCAGGCGATAGTGGAGCCAGTATTGGCTGACCGCTGTCAGCTCATGACGCAGCGCTTTGTTGAGATAGTCGATGACTTTGGGGTCGCCCTTCATTGGTGCTCTCCTGAGTTGTTCTGCGGCGTAGGTTCTGCAGCTCTGCCGGTACGTTCATTCTATCATTGCTGCGCATGGTGTCGAGGAAGAGCGGCATGCATCCGCCACAATCGGCCGCTTTGCCAAGCGCGTGATAGATTTTCCCAGGGGTGATAATGGTTTCCGGGTCCGCGCTGCGCATCCAGTCAATGGCGGCATGGATATCGTGGTCCGAAATTGAAGTGCAGTGGCAGATGATCATGCAAAAGACCCCTGGGAATGTGTGGCACCGTGGTTCTATCGAGTCGATGCAATATCTGACTAAAATAATCGGAATACAAGGGTTAAATCTGATTGTTTCTATCGGGTAATAGGGGTTTGAAAAAAAATATGGGCCGCAAAGCTGCGGCCCATCTGGCGTGTGGCGATTCTAGCGGGGTCCGAGGGAAGGCGTAACCCGTCAGATCAGCTGCAATTGCGGTGTTGAGCCCGCAGGTATCCTCACTGTTAGCCGCCGAGTGGGATGATCAGGTTGAGACCAACAATGGTATCTTTTACGCCACCATCATCCTGCCGCGCCAAAGCGCCGCCCAGAACCATGCCGTTGCTGAACTCGCGCTCCAGCGCAATCGAGTGAAGGTCGGTTTTGCCGGAACTGTCCAGGTCACGCTGCGACAGGGTGCCCGACAGGGTCCAGTCGCCCATGGAATAGGCCGCGTTCAGGGTCACAAAGGTTGCGTCATCGGCTGTGCCGCCAAAATTGCTAAAGCTGGCAACCTCAGCAAAGACATCCAGGTCAGCGTCAAAGGAATGGCCAAGACCGGCGACAAAGCCCTGTTCGTCATCCACGTCGCCCACACTGGCGCTCAGGTGCCGCGCGCCGATGTGGAAACGGGTGTTGTCCACCTCGTGGTTCCATTGAATGGCAAAGCTGTCCAACTTACCGGTGTTGCCCGCGCCGCCGGTATTGGAACGGTTGCGGCCACGATCCGTGCCCCAGGAGCGGCTGAGCGAGGTGTCATCGGCAAAGAACAGGCCAAAGGACAGGGTGCCGGCACCGTTCAGCTCGACATCGGCCAGGATGCCCAACTGTTCTGTCAGCTCATAGTCTTCGGCGAGCGTGCCGCCAAAAAAGCCGGCAGTGTCATCCCAGGCGGAGCCAAAAACCGGGTGCAGCTTACCAATGGCGACGGTGGTGGATTCACCGATGCCAAAGCTAAAGCCGAGCTCTTCGACATAGAGCCCAAGGTCGTCAAAGGTGCGATCGGCGGTTGGATCGGTGACGCTCTCGCCGGTCAGGGTCGAAAAGATCGCCATACCATTGCCAAAGGTATAGGTGCCGGTGGCGGTGATGATGGCATAGGTGTTGCGGATTTCATTGGCAGGCACATCGGAGGAGACAACCTGTTCGTTGCCAACTTCGATTTCACCTTCCCAGGTGAAGCCTTGTTCGGCAGCGGCAGCATTTGCGCACAGCAATAGGGGCGCGCTGAAAGCCAGCGCGGCTTTTGTCTTGGTATTCATGGACGGTCTTCTTTCTGGTGGGGAGACCTGGCTGTTTGGATTTGCCAGGCCTCTTGGGTCTTAGCTCTGATGATTTGTTATGATATCACGTTGCGGTGCTTTATTCGAAGACCGCCGAAGGATTGTCAAGACTGTCTGAGCCTTCAAATTCCAAACCATTCAGATTGAGCAGTTTGACCACGCGCTCGATTGACCGGGTTTGATCCACCAGCCCATTGACGCCCCCCATGATCAGGGCCTCGCCTGCGGCATTGCCCTGTTGCAACATCTGGTCATAGGAAAAGCCGGCTTCGGCGGTGGATTTGATCCGCCCTAGGGCCCGCATCGTGGTGGACAGTTTGGTCTGCATTTCAAGGTCCAGGCCCGGCTCGGCGGCGGCGACCAGATCGGACAGCGACGGGCCAGAGATCAGTGCGCCATTCACCCGTACATATTCACCAAGGTAGACGTTTTGCACGCCGAGGCCATCGTAGTAATGGCTGTTGTGGGTATTGTCGGAAAAGCAGTCGTGCTCTTCTTCGGGATCATTCAGCATCAGGCCCAGGCGCATGCGCTCGCCCGCCTGTTCGCCATAGGACAGAGATCCCATGCCAGTGAGCATGGCAGAAATCCCGGCGCCTTCATTGGTCAGCAGGGTGGAGCGGGCTGCGCCGGTCGCGTCCCATTGGGCCGCCATCCATTGCAGATCAGAAACCAACAGGTCGGTAGCGGCTTTCAGGTAGGCGCCACGGCGGTCGCAATGACCATTGGTGCAGCTGTCACCTGTCGCATAGTCGGTCCAGGGGCGGTTGCCTGCGCCGTGGTCGGTGCCGTTCAGATCCTGACCCCAGAGCAGAAATTCAATGGCGTGATAGCCGGTGGCCACATTGGCCTCGACGCCATCGGCCTCGTGTAGCGTATCGGAGAGCAGCGCCGGGGTAATGGCACTGGTGTCGATGGTTTTGCCAGACAGATCAAAGCTTGGATTGGCGATCACGTTCAGCGCTGCCAGAGCGTTTTCATCGCTGGGGCCACCATAGGCGGCATCCACATAGTCGATCAGGCCTTCATCCAGCGGCCAGGCGTTCACTTTGCCTTCCCAATCGTCAACAACGGCATTGCCAAAGCGGAAGACTTCGGACTGCTGATAGGGCACGCGGGCCGCCAGCCAGGCGTGACGGGCGGCGGTCAGGGCCTCGGCGGAGGGCGCGGCGACCAAGGCATTTACCGCACTTTGCAGCGTCTGGGCGGTGGCGAGGCTGTCTTGGTAGGTGGCTTCGGCGATATTGGCATAGTTGGCCAGAACCTCGCCCTTGCTCGCGGCCATAACTGGTGTCGCGCCGAGGGCGAGACCTGCCAGGGCAGAGCCCGTCAAAAACAGATTTTTCATTTTGAAATCCTTGGATAGTGTCGCTTGAGGGGGTCTATGATGGGTCACCGGAGCCGCGTCGGCAGGGGCGTAGTGCTGCCACGTCTGCAGACCTGCGGTAGGCTCATTTGGTCAGAATCAGCTTTCCGGCGCGGGTGATGCGCAGGCTGTAGACTTGGCCGTTGAGCAGAATGCGGGCCTGAATGCCCCCACGGGTGAGATCCTCAGCGTGGTAGGTTGGGAATACTTCGGGAGATGCTGCGGTGGTTGGCACTGGGTTTGATGTCATCTGGTTCATGTGGGTCGCCCATTGTTGAATTCCGCCTTGTCCAAAAGCCATTCCAGGCACAGGCCGCTTAGGGCGCCGCTGGGGGCAAAAACCGGGGCCCAAATTGCCTCGCGCTCCACTGCCGTTTCAGGATTGGGGCAGGGGGAAGGCGTGCGGGTCTGGTGGTTTTTGATCGACATGGTGGCAATTTCTATTTGTGTGATGTGGCTCCGGGCTGGCCTGTCGAGTCAGGTTGGCTGCGGGCTTTATACCTGATTAAATCTATCAGAAAACCCTTTCTGACTATTTTTGTCGGAAAATATTACTTCGCGATGTATTATTCCACAAACGGGAAACAGTGTTGATGATTTTCCCTGTCTGAACCAAAAGGGGCAAAAGCGGCGCTACCAAAAGGAAAAGCCCGCCTTGAATAAGGCGGGCTTTGCAGGTTTTGGCGCGCTTGCGCGCGCCGGATTGGCACCTTGAGGAGGCGTTGTTAGTCGCGGGTCCCGGCGAAGCGCTCTTGCCAGTCTTCCCGTTGTTCGTCGGTGATTTTGGCAAAGAGATTTTCCGGTACGCTAAACCCATGGCCCACAGGCAATCTGGACAGCGCGGCCTCTACATCAGCCGGCCAGCTGCTGTCGTCGCAGTTCAGCGCCTGCATCAGCGCCTCGGAGGCGGTGGGAATAAAAGGCGCGCTCAGCACCGCATAGAGCCGGATCAGGTTGAGGCCAAGACGCACCTGGGTGGCAGCCAGTTCGGGATTGGTCTTGAACGTGGACCAAGGGGCGGTGCTTTGCAGGTATTCGTTGCCGGCAACCCAGATCGCCCGCAGCTCCTGAGCGGATTTGCGCACTTCCATGTTTTCCATGTGCTGCTCATAGGCACGAATGCGGTTGGTAAGGTCCGCAATCAGCGCCTGTTCTGGTTCGCCATAGGGGGCGGATTCGGGAACAGCTTCGCCAAATTTGGAGCGGCAGAACTTGGTGATGCGGCTGACGAAGTTGCCCAGCACATCCGCAAGGTCCTTGTTCACGGACTGCTGGAAATTCTCCCAGGTGAATTCGGCGTCAGAGCTTTCGGGGGCATGGCTGAGCAGCCACCAACGCCAATAGTCGGCGGGCAGGATTTCCAGCGCCTGATCCATGAAGATGCCGCGCCCCTGGCTGGTGGAGAACTGGCCGCCATCATAGTTCAGGTAGTTGAAGCTTTTGAGGTGGTCGACCAGTTTCCAGGGTTCGCCAGAGCCCAAGATGGTGGCCGGGAAGGACAGGGTGTGGAAAGGCACGTTGTCCTTGCCCATGAACTGGACGTATTTCACATCGTCGGCGCCCATGTCGGTGCGCCACCAGCGTTGCCAATCGGCATCCGTTTTGCCATTGGCCTCGGCCCATTCGCCAGCGGCGGCGATGTATTCGATGGGCGCGTCGAACCAGACGTAGAACACCTTGCCTTCCATGCCGGGCCAGTCCTCGGTGCCTTTTTTGACCGGAATCCCCCAGTCGAGATCGCGGGTGATGCCGCGATCCTGCAAGCCGTCGCCGTCATGCAGCCATTTTTTGGCGATCGAGGTGGTCAGCACTGGCCAGTCGGCTTTGCTGTTGATCCAGGCGTCCAGTTGGTCCTTCATCTGGCTTTGGCACAGGAACAGGTGTTTGGTGGCGCGGACTTCCAGATCGGTGGAGCCGGAGATCGCCGAGCGTGGATTGATCAGGTCGGTGGGGTCCAGCTGCTTGGTGCATTCTTCACATTGATCGCCGCGCGCCTTTTCAAAGCCGCAGTTGGGGCAGGTGCCTTCGACATAGCGGTCGGGCAGGAAGCGGCCATCGGCGTGAGAGTATATCTGGCTGTCGTCCACTTCGCGGATCAGGCCTGCCTCGGCCAGCTTACCGGCAAAATGCTGGGTCAGCGCGTGGTTCTGTGGGCTGGAAGAGCGGCCAAAGTGATCAAAGCTGAGGCCAAAGCCCTTGGCAATCCCGGCCTGGACTTCATGCATTTCGGCGCAGAAGTCCTCGACGGGCTTGCCCGCCTTGGCGGCGGCGAGTTCGGCGGGGGTGCCGTGTTCATCGGTGGCACAAAGAAACAGCACCTCGTTGCCGGTGGCGCGCTGGAACCGGGCATAAAGATCAGCCGGCAGCTGACTGCCAACCAGATTTCCCAGGTGCTTGATCCCGTTAATGTAGGGAATTGCCGAAGTGATCAGAACGCGTGCCATGCCATCCACCCATGTGTAAAGTCAGAGCTCCGTCTACCCCATGCGGCGCGACACGAAAACCCCGGCTGGACCTTTCAGAGCATTTTTGAAAGCGCTCCTGGGATCAGGTCCCATTTACACTGCTTTTACACTTGTTTGCGATCTATTCCCGCGCAGCTATAACGGGAGTCATTCACCGGATGTCTTGAAGTATCCCAGACATGACACCAGATAGAATGCATACCATTGCATACTGAACGATTTTTTGACTCGAGGATCTTGCCATAGATGTTTGTCTACCTGTTTGATCCCGGTTTTCTGCCCTTCACCTTTGCGCTGGCGCTGCTCTTTGGTCTTGCCGGGTTGGAACTGGCGGCCCTGCTTATCGGTGCGAGTTTCCTTGGCAGCGGTGAGGCCGAGGCGGGCCTTGATGGCGCCGATGGGCCTGAACTGGGCGACATGGGTGATGTTGCGGGGGACCTGTCTCTGGACACGGATGCCCTGGGCGATCTTGATCTTGCGGATATTGATGGCGTTGACCTGGCCGAAGACACGCTGCCGGTTGACGCCTCTGGCGGGGTTGGCAGCTGGCTGGGGCTGGGAAAAATGCCGATGCTGATCTGGCTTGCCGTGTTGCTACTGGGTTTCGGCCTGAGCGGTATCGGGCTGCAACTGGGGGTGAAATCCCTGTTGTCCGCTACGCTGTCGGCCTGGTTGGTTGCGATTCCGGCGGGGGCCTTTGGTCTGTGGTTTGCCCGCAGCTTTGGCGCTGTCTTTGCGCGGGTTTTGCCGCAGACCGAAACCGAAGCCCTATCAGATCGTAGCCTGGGGCGTCGGCGAGGGGTCATCACCCAAGGCACTGCCGCCACAGGGCGCGCCGCCGAGGTGCGGGTGATGGATCGTTATGGCAATGCGCATTATCTGCGCGCCGAACCCTTTGCCAAGGGCGAAGAGATTACACAGGGCACCGAAGTGCTGGTGATCCGGGACAGGCGGCAGGATGCCTATGTTCTGATCCCATTGTCGGAATGACGCCTATTGCAGCCATTCATCTGCTGACACAAAGGCGGGTTTGATATGGCCAAGAAAACAACCGAACAAATAATCGAACAAACAGCTGAACAAACAACCGAACAAACGGCCGAAATTTTATTGGACGATGGAGAAATTCAAATGGATTTTCTGATTATTGGTGTGCCCAGTGTACTGGCACTTCTTCTTGTTATTGGCCTGGTGCTTGGGCGCTTGTATCGGCGCTCAACCCGCGAAGTTAGCCTTATTAGAACCGGTTCAGGCGGTAAGAAGGTGATCATGGATGGTGGCGTTCTTGTGGTGCCCTTGCTGCATGAAGTCAGCCCGGTCAACATGAAGACCCTGCGCTTGGAAGTGAAACGCGACGGCGAGGCGGCCCTGATCACCCAGGACCGGATGCGGGTCGACGTTGGCGTGGAATTCTACGTCTCGGTGATGGCGACCTCTGAGGGGATTGCCCGCGCAGCCCAGACATTGGGGGATCGCACCTTTGATGTGGAGCAGCTGCGCGAGATGATCGAGGGTAAGCTGATTGATGGTCTGCGCGCGGTTGCGGCACAGATGACCATGGATGGATTGCATGAAAACCGGGCTGATTTTGTCCAGGAGGTGCAAAACGCGGTTTCCGAAGATCTGACCAAAAACGGTCTCTCACTGGAATCCGTGTCACTGACAGCGCTGGACCAGACCCCGTTTGAAGCGCTGGACGAAAACAACGCCTTTAACGCTGTTGGTATGCGCAAGCTGGCCGAGGTGATTGCGACATCAAAGATGGAGCGCGCCCAGATTGATGCGGATGCTGATGTGTCGGTGCGCCGTGCGGCGATGGAGGCCCAGCGTCAGAAACTGTTGATCGAGCAGGACGAAGAGCAGGCCCGCATCGAACAAAAGGAACGGGTTGAAACCCTGCGCGTCGCCCAGGAGGCTGAAATCGCTGCCCGGACCGAAGATTCTGTGCGCGAAACTGAACGCTCTCGTATTGCGCGGGAAGAGGCCATTCGTTCCGCCGATATTGAGCGTGAGCGCAAGATCCGCGTCGCTGAGATCACCAAAGAGCGCGAGCTGGAAGTGACCGAGCAGGAACGCCAGATTATCATTCAGCAAAAATCGGAAGAAGAAAGCCGCGCTCGTGCCTCTGCCGATCTGGCCCGCGCCGAAGCGACCAAGGCGACCGAAGCCGTGGCAACCGCCCGTCAGGTGGCCGAAGCCGAACGTGAAAAGCAGATCGTGCTGATCCAGGCCACCCGCGAGGCTGAGCGCCAGGCCACAGGCATCCGGCTTGCGGCTCAGGCAGAAAAAGACGCCGCCGCCGACCGGGCGGAGGCTCGCCGCGAGGAAGCCCAGGCCGAAGCAGATGCGCTCAACATTCGCGCTGAGGCGAAAAAGAACGACATGTTGGCCGAGGCCGAAGGGAAGCGCGCCATCGTTGACGCTGAAAATGCGCTCTCGGCTGAGCTGATCGGCATGAAGATTGATCTGGCCCGTCTGGAGGCGATGCCTTTGATCGTCGCTGAGATGGTGAAACCTGCTGAAAAGATCGACTCGATCAAGATCCATCAGGTTGGCGGTATTGGCCCAATGGGCGGCGCTGGCGGCACTGGCCAGGTCGTGCAGGGGGGTAGCGGTGAAAAGCCGGTGGTGAACCAGGCGCTGGACTCGATCATGGGGATGGCGGTGCAGATGCCGGCGCTGAAAAAGCTGGGCGAAGAGCTGGGCCTGTCGATGGAAGATGGCGTCAGCGGAATCGCCAGTACGGCACTTGGGGTTGAGGCGCCGAAACCCTCCTCTGCTGATGAACCATCTGAAGGAGCGGCTGAGGCATCAGAGGTGGAGCCGGGCTCCGCCGCCTGATCAATCAAACAGATTTTGGAAAGAGGGCCGGGAGTTTCCGGCCCCTTTTTATTTGCGCTCCCGCGCCCGTTTCAGCAATCGCCCAATGGTGAAAGAGGTGCGCGGCGCATAGACATAGCGGGTCCGGTCTTCGACATTTGGCGCAGGCCGCGCTTGCATTCGTGTCAGGCCAAATATCATCAGCAGAATATGACCCACAGCGACAAAGGCAAACAAGGCTGATGGCCCATAGTTGCTGATCAGGCTGGAGGCCACATAGGGGGCCGCAATCGCGCCCAGGGCAAAAAAGAACATCAAGGCCGCCGAGAGCTCAACCCGTTGTTCAGAGGTGGCAAAATCATTGGCATGCGCCGAGGAGAGCGAGAAAATCGGAAAGGTGGTGAGGCCAAAGAACCCTGCTGCCAGCATCACTCCAAGGGTGCCGGTTTGACTGGCCATCATGGTGATGAGGCAGCTGATCACCGCCGCCGCCGACAGCCAGATCAGCACCCAGCGCCGATCGTATTTATCGGCCAGCCAACCCATTGGATACTGCGCTACCGCACCACCCAAAACGAATGAGGCCAGGAAAAAGGCAATCTGGTCGATTTCCAGCCCGACCTCTTGTCCATAAATCGGTCCTACCATCCGAAAGGAGGCCGAGCTGAGCGCCGCGACAATCACCCCGGCGACCGCCAGCGGTGAGCACTGCCAGGCCAGTTTAGGCCGCAGGCGTGGGGCCTTGGGGGTTTCGGGCTGGCTGGCGCGTGTCAGGGTGAGCGGCAGCAGAGCGGCACAGCACAGCAGCGCCAACAGGTTGTAAGAGACATAATAGGCTGGCGGCAGAACCGCGATGAACAGCTGCGCCCCCAGTGACCCGCCCATGTCCACCAGCCGGTAGGTGCCCATGGCGCGGCCGCGGGTTTCATTGGTGACCTTGGCGTTGAGCCAGGCTTCGATCACCGTATAGCTGCCAGCCACACAGACCCCGGAGGCGATCCGCATGGCGGCCCAGGCATAGGGGTCGTTGGTCAGCGTATGGCCAATCAGCCCCATGGCTCCCAGCGCGGTGCAAACGGCAAAGCTGCGCGAATGGCCGATGCTGCCCAGCAGGCGTGGCGCCCACCAGCAGCCCACAAAAAAGCCCAGAAAATGCGCCGAGCCCAACAGGCCGATCTGTTCTTTGTCAAACCCCAGGGCAAACCCGGACAGCGCATCAAGCGGCCCGACGCCTCCGGTTGCAAACTGCAACAGCACGACCGACAGGAACAAGGCAGCAAAGGAAATGATCATACGCATAACAGGCACTCAATGCTGTATGCCGGGGGTGTTGCAAGAGGTTTTTCGCCGCAAATGTCGTATCCAGCCTGTTGGCGACACTTTATGCCAGCTGATGCAGACCGGCGCGAATGTCCAGACGCACAGTGTCGCCAACCAGCCCCGCATAGCCCGATGCGCCATAGGCGGCACGGCTCAGGCTGCCCTGGAGGGTGACATCCAGACGGCTGAGATCATCCACTGCGCTACCGGTGCGACGAAACAGGGCGATCTGCAGCGAAAGCGGCAGGGTTATCCCGCGCAGGGTGAGGTCGCCGATGAGTTCGGCGCCATTGGACAGGCGCCCTTCGGGGCCGAGCAGGACGCGGCGGGTGACAAAGCGGATGGTCGGAAAATGCGCGACATCCAGAATTTTGGGGCCGGTCATGGCCTTGGTGGCAAAGATCAGACCAGTTCTGGCGGCCCTTGCATCCAGCGAAACCGCAACCCGGGTGTCGGTCAGCTGTTTGGGGTCCAGCGCCACCTGTGAGCTGGAAATAGGCATCGTGCCGTTTTGCCAACTGCCATTGAGGCGAAAACCAAATGTTACCTTTGTGGTGGCAAGATCCAGGGCATAACCCGGAGTCTGGGCCCGCGTCTGGGTTTGGGTCTGGTTGGCCGCCACGAGCCGACCCGGCACCGTGGAGAGCCCGGTGCCTGCAGCCAGGCTCACCAAGGCCAGAAGGATTTGTCGGCGTGACGGCATGATATGGTCCCTGCTCTGTCCGGGCCGCGGTGGCCGTGGTTCAGTTTGAAATAAACCCCTCCTTGAACCCATAGCAGGTTCTGCCACCAGTGCTAGCAGCCGCGTGCGGCCGGGTGTAATTGCCGGGATGGCTGGGACATCAGGTTGTCCGTGGCACGATAGGCCCGCCGGCCTTCTCCCAGGCGGTAAAGCCGCCTTCGAGATGCATCACAGGTTTCAGCCCCATTTCCATGGCGATCTTGGCACTCAGGGCGGACCGCCAGGCGCTGGCGCAGTAAAACACATAGGTCTTGTCCTGATTGAACACCGGCTTGTGATAGGGGCTGTCGGGATCGATCCAGAACTCCAGCATGCCGCGGGGGCAGGAAAAGGCACCGGGGATCAGGCCAGAGCGTTGCAGTTCGCGTATGTCGCGCAGATCGACAAAGACATAGGCGGGGTCTTGCGCCTTTTCCTTGGCTTCAGAGATCGACATGGTGGTGACGGTCTCATTGGCCTCGGCCAGCAGGGCCTTGACGCCCTTGGTGATGTTTTGTGCCAATCCGGCGCCCTCCAGTTCCTATAGGTCGCTGTAAGGGTGATCCATTTCGGCGGGATCTACAAGGGAGGCTTAGTCTGCGGTGGCGGTCCAACGCAGGGGTTCGAGCCGACGTCCGGCCTCAAGCCAAGCCTCAAGCCCACCAGAGAGGCAGAGCACGTTCTGCAGGCCGAACTGCATTGCCAGTTGCGCCGCAAGGGTGGAACGCAGGCCGTTGTCACAGTAGAAGATGTAATTTTTGTATTGTGTGAACACCTCCCGGAAATAGGGGCTCTCGGGGTCCATTGCGAATTCAAGCAGTCCACGTGCGCAGCAATGCGCCCCTTGGATGCCACCGAGACGTTCAATTTCACGGACGTCGCGCAGATCAACAAACAAAGTGTCAGGATCGTCCAGAAGGTTGCGTGCGTCTGTCACTGAGATTTGAGTGATCACAGCCTCTGCTTCGGACAGGATCTGGCTAAGGCGTTTGGGTGAAATAACGTTCATTGCGCGTCTCCATTTGTGTCTCGGTATATCTTTGCATACCATTGTATGCGCGTTCGGAATACGACCAATTTAAAAGATAGTTAACATAAAGATTGTTAACATAGAGGGCCGCGAGGTATCTGCTTGAATTGGTTCTTCAGTTGCATAATCTGGCGTTGATATTGAACATTGGATGAACGCGCGATGAAAATGAACCCACTTGGAACCACCGGGATGGTCGTCTCAGAACTCTGCCTGGGTACGATGACCTATGGCACCCAGACACCGGAAGATGACGCGCATAGGCAGATCGAAACCGCGCTGGCGGCCGGGGTGAATTTCATCGACACCGCTGAGATGTATCCGGTCAACCCGGTGCGGGCGGAAACCACAGGGCGCAGCGAAGAGATCCTGGGGACCTGGAACAAAAAGACCGGACGGCGGGGTGACTATATTCTGGCCACCAAACATTCCGGCGAGGGCCTGGCAGCGGTGCGGGACGGCGCGCCGATTTCGTCCAAGACCATCGCCAGCACCGTTGAGGGATCCCTGAAGCGGCTGCAGACGGAGTATATCGACCTCTACCAGTTTCACTGGCCCAATCGCGGCAGTTACATGTTTCGCAAGAACTGGAATTTTGATCCCTCAACCCAGAACCGTGAAGAGACCCTGGACAATATGCGCGACTGTCTGGAGGCGCTGCAGGGGCAGGTGGACAAGGGCAATATCCGCGCCTTTGGACTGAGCAATGAAAGCGCCTGGGGCACCGCGCAGTGGCTGCGGCTTGCAGAGGAGGGGCTGGGGCCAAGGGTAGCCTCTATCCAGAATGAGTATTCGCTGATTTGTCGGATGTATGACACCGATCTGGCCGAGCTGAGCGTCAATGAGGATGTGGGGCTATTGGCCTTTTCACCTCTGGGCACCGGGCTGTTGACGGGCAAGTATCAGGAGGGCGTGGTGCCGGAGGGGTCGCGCAAATCCATCGTGCCAGAGCTGGGCGGGCGGCATTCGCCACGGGTTTACACTGCGGTTGCGGCCTATCTGGACATCGCCGCGCGGCACGGGCTGGACCCGGTGCATATGGCCCTGGCCTGGTGCCGCACCCGGCCCTTTATGGCCAGCGCCATCTTTGGCGCCACAACGCAAGCACAGCTGGAACATGCGCTCAAATCAGTGGCGCTGGAGCTGTCGGCGGAGGTGCTGGAAGACATCAACCAGGCCCACCGCGCCCATCCCATGCCGTACTAACCCGGCAAGGGGGCGCTCCCGCCTGCGCCAGAGGCATTAATATGCCTCTTTGCAGTTGGGCCGGGCGCCGCGCTTTGCGCGGCGGAAACAGGCAGTAAATTTGCTGAGATACCTCTCAGGAGCAGGTGTGCCCCTGAGAGGCCATAACGAGTCTATTGCCACAGGCACCGCCTCAAGGGTGAACCCTGCTGCGCAGGGCCGCAGAGCGGCCCTTGACCCGGAACCTGTGGGGACAAAAGGTCAATGAGTGGTGGGCCGGGGCGATTCCGGGCGGGACTGGCCTGAACCACCAAAGCTGGCCTTTTCAGGCGTATTGCGCATTTGGCGCAGCTCTCGCGCCGAGGTGCCATGGGCCACACGAAAGGCGCGGGCAAAGCTGGAGGGCGAGGTAAAGCCGGTGGCCAGAGCCACCTCCATCAGTGACAGATCGGTGTCGCTGACCAGACGGCGGGCCTCTGCCAGGCGCAGGTGCAGGTAGTGGTCCTGCGGCGTGGTATTGAGCCGCAGGCGAAACTGCTGTTGCAGGCTGCGCGGGCTGGTGCCCAGGCGTTCGGCAATTTTGGTCAGGGTCAGGGGCTCATCCAGGGCGGCTTCCATCAATGCGTTGGCCTTGGCGGTGAGGGCGTTGTGTTTGTGCCCACCCAAGCGGCTTTGCGGGCGGGTCGGAACTGCGGGGCCATCATAGAGGAACAGGCCGGCCACACGGGCGGCAAAGCCGGCGCCATGGCGGGTGCTTATGATATGCAGCATCATTTCAATCGCCGGGGTGGCACCGCCGGAGGTCAGGCGTTCGTCCGAGACGGTGAAGCGGTCATTGCGGCAGTCCACCTCGGGAAAGCGGCTGGCAAAATTCTCCAGATCTTCCCAGTGGGTGGTGGCGGGATGGCCCTGCAGCAGGCCGGCCTCAGCCATCAGCCAGGGGCCGCCATCAATGCCGGCAATCGTCGTGCCTTGCGCTGCGATGCGCCGCAGACCGGCCAGCAGACTGGGGGTGGCTTGCTGGGCCAGTTGGAAGCCGGCCACGACAATCAGCAGCTCGCAGTCTTCGAGCCGGGCCAGGGGAAAGCTGGGCACCGAAAGGCCACTGGTCAGCATTGGCTGGTCTTCGGTGGCACTGACATAGTCCCAGTCAAAGACGCAGCGCCCGGCCAGCCGGTTGGCGGCGCGCATCGGATCGACGGCGGCCGCAAAAGAGAGCGTGTTGCATTCATCAAGCACCAGCACCGCTGTTTTCAGCGGGCGATGTTCGGGTTGCAGGATGTTTTTTGCGGATTTCATCAACTTCGATTCGCTTAGTGTAAACTGTCTCTGCAAAGGCTGAGGCACAGTAGGCCGTGACGCAAATAGGAATCTGGGGAAGAGCCTGGGGATAACTCTAGGCACAACCCTGTACATTGCCGGGAAAACCAAAATGCCTCTGAATATGAACAAAAACGTCTTTATTACCTGCGCGGTGACCGGCTCTGGCAGCAGCCAGGATCGCAGTCCGCATGTGCCGCGTTCCCCCCAGCAGATCGCCGACAGCGCCATTGCCGCCGCCAAGGCCGGCGCCGCTGTGGTGCATTGCCATGTGCGCGATCCCGAAACCGGGGTGCCGAGCCGTGATCTGGGACTTTACCGCGAAGTCACCGACCGCATTCGCGACAGCGACACCGATGTGGTGCTGAACCTCACCGCCGGCATGGGCGGCGACATCACCTTTGGCGATGTTGAAAACCCGCTGCCGGTCAATGCGGCTGGCACCGATATGATTGGCGCCACCGCCCGCATGGCACATATCGCTGAATGCCTGCCCGAGATCTGCACCCTGGACTGCGGCACCATGAACTTTGCCGAGGCGGATTACGTGATGACCAACACGCCGGGCATGCTGCGGGCCATGGGTCAGATGATGGCGGATCTGGGTGTAAAGCCCGAGATCGAAGCCTTTGACACCGGCCATCTGTGGTTTGCCAAAGAGCTGGAGAAAGAAGGTATCCTGCAAAGCCCCGCTTTGGTTCAGCTTTGTATGGGGGTGCCATGGGGCGCGCCCAATGATCTGAACACATTCATGGCCATGGTCAACAATATACCTGAGAGCTGGAACTGGTCGGCCTTCTCGCTGGGGCGGGATCAGATGGCCTATGTGGCGGCTTCTGTGCTGGCGGGTGGCAATGTGCGGGTTGGGTTGGAAGACAATCTTTGGCTCGACAAGGGCGTGCTGGCGGAGAACTACCAGCTGGTAGAGCGCGCAGGCACCATTATCGAGAACATGGGCGGCAAGCTGATGGGACCGGCAGAGGTGCGCGAACAGCTGGGGCTGGTGAAGCGGGCGCCTAAAGGCTGAATTGACAACAGCAGCAAAGGGAATAGCGTCTCAGCATTGTTTCAAAAAGGAACTTTTGATGCGCTATTTTATTTCCGGAGCGATGCTTTTTTTCATGGCGGCATGCATATCCGATCACGAACGGGGGCCTCGAACCAAAGAAGAGCGGGCAATGGCCAAAGAGTGCTCAGCCAAGGGTGGAAAGTTTGCACGGACAGGCATCTATGCGCAGATTACGTTTTGCCAAATGCCAAAGCGAGCGGCTGTTGATGCTGGGCAAATGTGTACGGATGGTAGCCAGTGTGAAGCGGGATCTTGCTTGGCCGAGACCGGTACCTGTGCGCCCGTTGTAAATGCCTGGATTTGTGAGCCGGTGCTTGAAAAGGGTGAGCGGCTAGAAGTTTTGTGCCCTGACTAGAGGGCTGGATAACGCTTGAGGCGTTAAATAGGAAAATCAAATGACCAAAATAGCAGCAATCATTGGTGGTGGTGTAATTGGCGGCGGCTGGGCCGCGCGGTTCTTGCTCAATGGCTGGGATGTGCGGGTGTTTGACCCGGACCCCGAGGCCGAGCGCAAAATTGGCGAAGTGCTGGACAATGCGCGCCGCTCCTTGCCGGGGCTCGGCAATGTGGCGCTGCCGGATGAGGGCCGCCTGAGTTTTCATGCGGAACTAGCCGAAGCGGTGTCTGGCGCGGATTGGATCCAGGAAAGCGTACCAGAGCGGCTGGATCTGAAGCAGAAAGTCTATGCCGAGCTGGAAAAACACTGTGACGCGGATGCGGTGATCGGCTCCTCTACCTCGGGGTTCAAACCCTCCGAGCTGCAACAGGGGCGCGGCAATGGCGGCCAGATCGTGGTGGCGCATCCCTTTAACCCGGTCTACCTGCTGCCGCTGGCCGAAGTGGTCACCACCGCTGCCAATTCGCAGCAGGTGATCGCGCGGGCCAAGGAGGTCATCTCCTCCATTGGGATGTACCCCTTGCATCTGAAGAAAGAGATCGACGCCCATGTGGCGGATCGTTTCCTCGAGGCGGTCTGGCGCGAGGCGCTGTGGCTGGTCAAGGATGGCATCGCCACCACCGAGGAAATCGACAATGCCATTCGCTATGGCTTTGGCATTCGCTGGGCACAGATGGGTCTGTTTGACACCTACCGTGTTGCTGGTGGCGAAGCGGGCATGAAACATTTCATGGCGCAGTTTGGCCCCTGTCTGACCTCTCCATGGACCAAGCTGATGGATGTGCCGGAGTTCACCGATGAGCTGGTGGATCTGATTGCGGGCCAGTCGGACGCGCAATCAGGCCACATGTCGATCCGCGAGATGGAGCGCATTCGTGACGATAACCTGGTGGGCATGATGCGTGCACTTGGCGCCAATGACTGGGGCACAGGGGCGTTGCAAAACGCCCATGACAAATCGCTGGAAGGTGAGGCCGGGCTGGTCAATTCCATTGATGACATTGCCGACCTGAGCCAGCCAGTGCTGACCCAAAGCCGCGTGGTGCCGCTGGATTGGACCGATTACAACGGCCATATGACCGAGAGCCGCTATCTGGATGCCTTTGCGCAGTCCACCGACCGGCTGATGGCAATCATTGGCTGCGATGCGGAGTATATCGCAAATGGTGGCAGCTATTTCACCGCCGAAACCCATATCCGTCACATCGACGAGGTGCATGCGGGTCATCCGATTCAGATTAAAACCCGGGTGATCATGGGGGCAGGCAAGAAGATGCATCTGTGGCATGAAATGTATGAGGGCGACCGGCTGCTGGCCACTGGCGAGCATATGTTGCTGCATGTGGATCTGAAAACCCGGCGCTCGGCGCCGCCTGCGGCCCATATCGAGGCCAATCTGGTGAAGCTTGCGGCGGCACATGCCGCGCTTGCAGCGCCCGATGGGCTGGGCCGCGCCATTGGGGCACCTCGGTGAGCGCCCTGTCAAAACAACGGGTGCTGATCACCGCAGGCGGGGCCGGGATCGGCCGCGCCATGGCAGAGGGCTTTGCTGCGGCCGGGTTTGAGGTCTGGATCACCGACCTTAATCCCGACACGGTGGCCAACCTGCCTGCGGGTTGGCGCGGCAGTGTTACAGATGCCGCGGATGAAGCCTCGGTGCAGGCGCTGTTTACTGAGATCGCCAGCGTTTGGGGCGGGATAGATGTGCTCTGTGCCAATGCCGGCATCGCCGGGCCAACGGCCCTGGTCGAGGATGTGGCATTGGAGGACTGGCGCGCCTGCGTCAGCACTAATCTGGAGGGGGCCTTTCTGGCAGCCAAATACGCCACCCCGATGATGAAAGCGGCCAAGTCAGGGTCGATCATTGTGACCTCGTCCACCGCCGGGCAATATGGCTATCCCAACCGGGCACCCTATGCGGCGGCCAAATGGGCCATGATCGGGCTGACCAAAACCCTGGCGATGGAACTGGGACCCTATGGCATTCGCGCCAATGTGATCTGTCCCGGCGCTGTCGAAGGCCCGCGTATGGAGGGGGTTTTGCACCGCGAAGCCGTCGCCAAGGGCATGACCCGCGATCAGGTCTATGATGGCTATGCGGCCGGCACCTCGATGCGCAGTTTTGTCGAGGCGGCGGATATCGCCAATATGGCGGTTTTCCTGGGCTCGGATGCGGCGCGTCTGGTGTCCGGACAGGTGATTGCCGTGGATGGTCATACGGAAAACCCGGACCCCAAAGTGTGAGCGCAGTGTTTTCTGCTCAGGCTCAAACCGTTGCTACGGCTTGAGCCTGAGCGGCGCGCGTAGCGCGCCTGACGCCAGAAACGGGATCACAGCAGAACGCACAGCGCGCGAGGCACCGCAAAAGAATCAGGAAAAGAGTCAGGCGTTGATCGCCGCCCGCAGGGCGCGAAAGCGACCAGAGACCTGCCGCGCGGTGATATCAGCTTCGCGGATCAGCTGATCAAAATGGCCAGTAAAGGCCTCGATCCGATCGCGATCGCGAAAGGCGATATAGTGGCTGCCGCCATAGAGCACGCAGAGCAGGGGGCCAAAGAGGGTCAGCGGCGAGGAAAACAGCCGCTTGGCATCAAACAGGTAGATCCGCAGCCGTGGATAGAGCTGAGTGGTGAGCCGTTCGAACTGGTCCAGCTGCTCCAGCCGAATGTCCAGCGGCAGACCGGAATAATAGCCGGTGGCATGGGCAAAGCTTTCAAGCTCGTAGATCGGCATGGCGATCTCATAGTCCGACTGCGACTGACGCATCCAGGACAGGCGATCCTCGGAGGCGCCAATGGCCTGATCCGCGGTGCGCCCCAGATGCGGCGCATATTCCCATTCCAGCAGCGCCCGGGTCTTGAGCATATCGGGCAGCGCCGCAGGCACATGGCGGATTTTGTAGCCTGCGGCCTCGCGGTGCCAGTCAAAGATCCGCTGATCCACCAGCGCCCTGGGCGCCTCGCTCAATGACAGGCTGGAGGCCATCAGCTCTGCCGCGCTTTCGGGCCGGTCCGACAGCGACAACAGCCAGTCGGCCGAAACGCCAAGCACAGAAGCGCAGGCGCCAACAACATGGGCGTTGGGCAGGCGGGCGCCATCATCCTTGAGCAGCTGCGATATGGTGGAGCGGTCAACGCCGGTGCCCCGCGCCAGGGCACTTTGGCTCAGCCCGCTTTCGCTGAGTGCCCGGATGAGGCGGCGGCGGAACTGTTCGGCTCGAAGGCGTTTGTCAATTTTTTGCGGCATGTGGTGATAAATATCACCAATGCTGAAAAAAGTTAACCACATTCAGAATTCTGCAAAGCGCCTTGTCGCCCTACTGCTTGTTCAACCGCATCAGTAGGAGCACCACCCAAATGGAAACTGGCAAACGATCCCTTGTGAAGGCGTTGATCTGGAATGCAATTGGTCTGGTCTCCATGGCGCTGGTTGGGTTTCTGGCGACGGGCTCTGCCAGTCTGGGTGGCGCCATGGCCTTGATCAATAGCGCACTGGGGTTTGGCAGTTATCTGATCTACGAGCGGGTTTGGACCCGGATCAACTGGGGACGTCACAGCGCGGTTGCCCGTCCGCTAGCAGGTCCGGGTGGAGCGCGCGCCAATGTCTGATCCGCAACAAGAAATCGACTGTGGTATGATGATGCCGCGCGGTGTGGAGTGGGGTACTCTGGGGCTGATCCTTGCGTGTTATGCTCTGTGGCTGTTGGTGTTGACCCTGCTGCCAGATCTGAGCCTCAGCCTGACGGTGCTGTGTCTTGGCATATTGGCAGCGCTGCATTCGTCGCTGACCCATGAAGCGCTGCATGGGCATCCGTTTCGCAATCGGCTGCTGAACGAGGCGCTGCTGTTTTTGCCGCTGACCCTGTTCATTCCCTATGGCAGGTTCCGCGACACCCATCTGGCGCATCACCGCGACGAGCGGCTGACAGACCCCTATGATGACCCCGAAAGCAACTTTCAGGATCCCGAAATCTGGGCGCAGATGCCTGGCTGGCGGCGGGGAGTTTTGCGGCTCAACAACACCCTGTTGGGGCGGGTGCTGCTGGGGCCGCTTTTGGGGCAGATCTGTTTTATCGCAGAAGACTGGCGGCTGGCGCGGGCAGGGGAGGCAGGCGTGATGCGCGATTGGGCGCTGCATGGGCTGGGCCTGGCGCTGGTGGTCTGGATCACCCTGGCAACGGCAACACCAATCTGGGCGCTCTGTCTGGGGGCCTATATCGGGCTGGGGCTGGTGAAGATCCGCACCTTTTTGGAGCATCGCGCCCATCAGGATTGCCACGGTCGCACCGTGGTGATTGAGGATCGCGGACCGCTGGCCTGGCTGTTTTTGCACAATAATCTGCACGTGGTGCATCACCTGCATCCGGGCGTTCCCTGGCATGCGCTGCCACGGCTGTACCGCAAAAACCGCGACAGCTATCTGCAGTCAAACCAGGGCTATCACTACCACAGCTATGGCGAGGTCTTTGCCCGGTATCTGCTACGCAGCAAAGACCCGGTGCCACATCCGCTCTGGTCTTCCAAAGACTAGCTCTGCATAAGAGCGGTTATGTTGACCTGGATACCCGTAACAATTGCCGCCGCAACCTTTCAGACCTTCCGCTTTATGCTGCAGAAGGTGCTGAGCGCGGTCACCCTGTCCCCCGGCGGCGCAACCTTTGCCCGCTTTGCCTATTCCGCGCCTTTTATCCTGAGCGGCCTGGCAGTTTACCTTTATGCCAGCGGCCAGAGCCTGCCGCACCTAAGTGGGCAATTCTGGGGGTTTGCCCTGATCGGCAGCGTGTCGCAAATTCTGGCAACGATCTGCGTGGTTTCCCTGTTCAAACAGCGCAATTTTGCCGTTGGCATCACCTTCAAAAAGACCGAGGTCATCCAGACCGCGATTGTCGGATTGGTCGTTCTGGGGGATGCGATCAGTGCCTGGGGCTGGGTTGCCATCCTGTTGGGGCTGAGCGCAGTTCTGGTGCTGTCCAAGCCACCAGATGCCACCGGAGCCTGGTGGAGCCACCTCACCAACACGGCCTCAAAACTGGGGCTTGGGGCCGGGATTCTGTTTGCTTTCTCGGCCGTTAGCTATCGTGGGGCCTCGTTGCAGCTGGGGGATCTGGCGCCGGTGTTCCGGGCGGCTGTGACCCTGGCTTCGGTGGTCAGCTTGCAGACCTTGCTGATGGTGATCTGGCTGGCCTGGCGCGAAAAGGGCGAGATCACCCGCGTCTGGCAGGCGCGGCGGGTGGCGATCTGGGTGGGTCTGACCAGCCTGGGGGGATCGTTCTGCTGGTTCTGGGCCTTTACCCTGCAGAATGCCGCCTATGTAAAAGCGCTGGGGCAGGTGGAGCTTCTGTTGTCCATCCTGGCCTCGCTGTTGTTCTTCAAAGAAAAGATCAGCCGCCGCGAAGTGGTTGGTATGGGCCTGCTGGTGTTGTCAATTCTGGCGCTGGGATTGGCGCTTTAGACTGCAGGCCCTCTGGGTCTGTCTCAGCCCTCGCTGGGCATCGGCTGTCCCTTGAGGCGCAAAAACAGGCTCTCTTCGTCGTTGTTGCAGAAATAGGGCACGCTTGTTGGTGGGGTGCGATCCTTCAGGCGTCCGGTAACTTCGGCCAGAACCACCTCGGTGATAAAGGGCAAATCAAAGCTGCGCACCTTGCTCAGCGGGATCCATTGCAGGTGCGACAGCTCGTCCGAGGCGCGGGAAAAATCATCCAGATCACCGCTGATTTCATCGGCATCAATCAAAAAGAACCGCGCATCAAAACGCCGGGGGCGACCGGGAGGCGTAAGGGCGCGAAAGACAAACTGCAGGGCGCGCGCCGAGGGCAGATGGCCGGTGGCAGCAAAGTCCTGCCAATCCTCGGCAACATCGTCCGGCCAGTCGCCGGGATGCCCCAGGACCAGCCCGGTTTCTTCCCAAAGCTCACGAATGGCAGCAATGGCCAGGGTGTGATCCAGCCCGCCGCTGGCCTGTTCCGCCAGGCGCAGGCGGCAGACCTCGGGCAGGGGCTGGGCCAGGGGCACAGTGGCATCAGCCAGATCAACAGCGCCGCCGGGAAAGACAAATTTGTTGGGCATAAAGGCGGCCTTGGCACCGCGCTGTCCCATCAAGACCTTTGGATTGTCCCCCATCCGGTCCCGCAGGGCAATAATTGTTGCCGCATTGCGGATCGCGCTGCGGTCCTCGGATGTCACGCCCTGAATTGCTGTATCGCTCATAGACTGGCCTCTCCCGTATGTTGTTATTGGGGCCGCGTGTGTTGCTAATGCGGGATGTCAGCTTTTTGTATCAAAGCCATACATCCGGCGGGCCCATTGATAGGCGACCACAACCCCTTTTAGTCTTGGCAAAAGATAGAGAGAAGAGACAATACAGCCAATCGAGAAAACAGAAAACGTTACGAGAGGTTCTGGTCGCCAGGTGAAATAGACCACATGCAGGAGCGGCGCCATCAGGTGGCCAACCAGCAGGATTGTCAGATAGGCAGGCCCATCATCGGCGCGCGCCTGGGTAAAGTCGAGGTCGCATTGCGAGCACCTGTCGTTGAGTTTAAGGTAGGAATGCAGCACTGCCCCCTTGCCGCAGCAGGGGCATTTGCGCCGCCAGCCTTTGGCAAGCGCAGGCCAGGTGGGACGCTCTGCGCGGGTCTCACTCGCGAGGGTGCCTGAAAGTGCATCGGAGGCCGGGGACTGGGTCATGGGAAATCCTATGGTTTTGCCGCAATGATCTTCGGTCTTGGGCGTAAAGAAAAGCCAAAGGAAAACTCTGCGGCCCGATGCCGCAATGTTGCGGCACCATTTTTTTTACGACAGGCAGCGACGGAAACGCCGTATCGCGTCGTTTACTCTGTGTATCCGGCAGCAAAAAGCTGCTTTAGGAACGCATAGGAGAGCAGACATGACACAGACCAAAATCCTCGCCGTGATCCTTGCAACCGCGGGCGCAGTGGCAGCAACCACAGCTACGGCCCAGTCGGGTGGCGGTGCTATGCGGCCAATGATGTCGTTCGAAGCGCTTGATACTGATGGTAATGGTGAAATCACCAAGGCCGAGATGCAGGCCCACAAGGCCACCCGGTTCGGCGCCTCTGACAGCAATGGAGATGGCAAACTCTCAACGGAAGAGCTGCTCGTCAGGGCGCAAAAACGCGCCGCCAAACGGGTTGAACGCATGATCAACCATCTTGATAAGGATGGCGACGGCATGCTGAGCCAGGACGAAATGGCCAATCGCGGCGGTCGCCACGGGGATATGTTCAAACGCGCCGACAGCGATGGCAATGGCACGATCTCCAAAGAAGAGTTCGAACAGGCCAGACAGCATCGCCGAGGCAAACACCGTAGTGGCCCAGACGGTGCATGTGACCGTGGCGGCAAAATGGAGCAAAACTGATTAACCCCCTGTGTTATCCTTTGACCAAATATTGCCAGCGCAGCCCCTGTCCCAGGGGCTGCCAGCGCGGGATATGTGTTCGGTGACTGGGGCCTCTGCAGAGGGCACCCCGAGCAGGCCAAGTAACCGGCCGAGTAACGGGTCAAACGATGATGCGCTGCTGGTGCTCTACGCCAATGGCGACCCTTCTGCCGCTGCTGAATTGATGCAGCGCCTGGCGCCGCGCGCCCTGGGCGTTGCGATCCGTGTTCTTGGCAACAGAGCCGAGGCCGAAGACGTCACCCAAGAGGCAATGATGCGCCTGTGGCGCATGGCGCCGGATTGGCAGCCGGGTAAGGCAAAGGTCTCGACCTGGCTGTACCGTGTGGTGATGAACCTTTGTATCGACGTGAAACGGCGCAAACGGGGCAGAGATGTGGATCTGGATGCGATACCAGAACCACCGGATCCGGGGTCCTCTGCCGCCGATCGGATGCAGGATTTGGCGCGGCAGGATGCCTTGCAACAGGCCTTGATGCAGCTGCCAGAGCGGCAGCGCCAGGCCGTGGTCTTGCGCCACTTGGAAGAACTGACAAACCCGGAGATTTCCGGGATCATGGAGATTAGCGTCGAGGCTGTCGAAAGCCTGACCGCGCGCGGCAAACGGGCGCTGGCCAAATGCCTGGCCAACCGTCGAGAAGAACTGGGGTATAGCGATGACTGACACACACAAGTCTTTGAGCGATATGGACCACCTGGAGGATCTTTTTGCCGCTGCCCGCAGTGAACCCGCCCAGCTGCCACAGGCGTTGCAAGCCGCGATGCTGGCAGATGCGCAGCAAGTGCAACAAGACAGGGTCGATGCCAGGGTGCCTGGTGGCTGCGAACCGGGGCTTAACCCGCAGAGCCTGTCCACGCGGCTCTGGCAGCAATTTATTTCTGCAGTTGGTGGCTGGCCTGCCTTGGGGGGCCTGGCGGTTGCCAGTCTGTCCGGGCTCTGGATTGGCCTGGCTCCGCCGTCTTTCCTCCCCGACCCGGTAGAGAGCTTTGCCTCATATTCCAGCGGATCGCTGCTGGGGTCCGACCTAGACTATGATGTGAGCTTTTTGATGAGCGATGAGGTGTTCGAATGAGCAATGACCAAAACTCCCCCCAGCGGAGCGGCATGCGCCCTTGGCTAAAGGTCGTTCTGGCCCTGTCGCTTGCTCTGAACCTTGCGGTGATCGGCATCGCTGCTGGGACCGCCTGGCGGTTCCACGGCAAAGAGGATCATCACAGGGGAAAGCCTCCGATGCTGAGCCGGTTCATTTTTAAGGATATGGGGCGCCAAGAGCTCCGCCGTCTGGTCAAAGACCACGGCGGTGAAACCGGAGGCCTGCACAACCGCCGCCACAATGAAATGGAGCAGATGATTGCACAGATGCGAGCGGATGAGCTGGATACCGCTGCAGTCCGTGCCATTGTTGACGCCCATCTTGTTGAGACCCACAGCTTTATGCGCGGTGTCGCAGATGCCTGGGAACGGCGTCTTGAAGGGTTGCCTCTGAAAGAGCGGCGCGGGCTGGCGGACCGAATGCAACAGCAATTGGACAATCGTCCCCGCCATCCCAAAGGCCCCGATCACTAAATCGGCATTCTCCGGTTGGCCTGACGCAATCCGCAAGGAAAAAAGCGCCCCCAACCGGGGCGCCTTTTCTTTTGAGCCGGTGTTTGTTTTAGGGTCCTGACCCTAGGCGGCAGCGGTTGAGTTTTTGCCCAGCGTCACCTGATTGCGGCCGGAATTTTTGGCATCATACAGCGCCCGATCCGCCAACGAAATCAGCTCGGTCACATTGCTTGCGCCCCTGTCCTGGCCGCGTTTGTCAGCGGCATCAGCCCAGTCGCTGCGTTCTTCTTTGCGGCTCAGATCGTGGCCAACCACAGCGCCAATGCTTATGGTCACCTGGATTGGCTCGGAGCTGCCAGGTACATAAAAGGGCTTGCTGTTGATGGCGTTGCACAGCTCCACGGCGGCGATGCCGGCGCTGATTTCATCGGCGCCGGGCAGCACGATCATGAATTCTTCGCCGCCCACCCGCGCCACCAGATCGACGGGCCGCATCTGGGCTTGTAGCCGCCGGGCGGCCTCGACCAACACCGCATCCCCGGCGGGGTGGCCATATTGGTCGTTGATCTGCTTGAAGTGATCCAGATCGGCCAGCATCAGGGCAAAGCTGTCGTTGCTTTCGGCGGCGCGTTTGGCGGTGCGATCCAAAAAGGGCTTGGCGTAGCGACGATTGTACAGCCCGGTCATCGGATCCTCTACCGCGGCGCGCAGCCCATTGCGGACGCTGTCGCGCAGCCGGTCATTGCGTGATTTGTATTGGAGTTGTGTGGTCAGGCGCAGGGCCAGCTCATCCACGTCAAACCCAGCCTGCAAGACATCATGGGCGCCGCGATCCAACGCCTCGGCGGCGATCATTGGATCCGCTGGGTTTGGCACTGCAATCACCACCGACTGCCGGGTGGCGGCACGGGCGCGCAGATCCGCCAACAGCCGCAGGCCGGGGCCGGCGGAAATCTCGTTCAGCTCGATGATAAACACATCTGCCACCGGCGCGCTCATCATCAGTTTGATGTCATCCAGATCATGGTAGCGCAGCGCGTAGGGGACATGATCACCCAGCCGTTTGGCCCAGGCCTGAGCGGTCTTGCTATCCTGGGCAATCAGGGCAACGCTGGCGCTGCTGCATTCTTCATGGCCGGCACGGTCGGAAAGCGGCAGCACAAACCCATGGGAGGCGTCCCGTTGCAAGTGCAATTCTTCGTTGGCGCTGCGGGCGCGCAGCAGGCTGCGAATACGGGCCTGCAGGATGACATCATCCACGGGCTGCGGCAGCACATCATCAATCCCGGCCGAAAGTGCATGCAGTCGGCGTTCCGGGGCATTGGACTGGGTGATGGCGATAACCGGAATATCCGCGAGCATCTCGTCCTGACGCAGGGCGGTCTTCACATCCGCGGCAGTGCCATCCGGCAGGCTCATGGCGCTAAGCACCAGATCCGGGCGGCAATAGCGCGCTGCCTCCAGCACATCGGCGACACAATCGGCCTGTTCCACACCATAGCAGGCCTCCGCAAGCTGAACCTTCAGCATGATGCGGTTGGTAGAAATACCATCTATGACGAGGATTGTTCCTTGCACGCGGATCGCCTTTCGAACCTTTTGATCGTTACACTGGAAGTTTCCGCCAGACTGGTTAATAAACTGTTTCGGGTTTTTACTAATTTGTCCGCAACATGTCAGGAATGAGGTCATCATGCAGGTTTCCGCCGATCAGGCAGAGGTGATCGCGCTTAAGGCGCTCGCCTGGCTGATGACAAATGATGAGTTGTTACCAGTGTTTATGGGCGCCACTGGCGCAGCAGAGGCGGATCTGCGGGAAAATGCCGCTGATCCTGCGTTTTTGGGCTCGCTGCTCGATTTCTTAACGATGGACGATGCCTGGGTGGTCGAATTCTGCGATCAGGCAGGAATCGCCTATGAGCTGCCGATGCTGGCGCGGATGGCGCTGCCGGGCGGCGCACAGATGCATTGGACCTGAGGCCACAGGCCCGACCAGAAAAAACTTGCGCCACCCAATTTTGCCGATACGGTCCGCGCCAGATGACCCTGATGACTAGGCGCAAGGAAAACCCATGCCGGTAGATGCTTTTCTCTTCGACAAGGACGGAACCCTGTTTGATTTCTCCGCCACCTGGAATTCCTGGGCTGCGGATATGCTGGCGCAGCTGAGCCAGGGAGATCCGGCGCGGGCGGCGGAGATGGCCGATGCGGTAAGTTTTGACCTGGCGCAGCAGGCTTTTCGGGCGGACAGCCTGGTCATTGCCGGCACCAATGGTGAGGTGGCCGCTGTGCTGGCACCTTTTGTGACACAGATGCAAGAGGCCGAGCTGGAGCGGTTCCTGGCCCAGAGCGCAGCCACCGCCGCGCTGAGTGAGGCGGTGCCATTGGCGGCCTTTCTGGATGGGCTGCTGGCCCGTGGCAAGGTGCTGGGGGTGATGACCAATGATGCAGAAGTTTCTGCCATTAGCCAGCTTGAACGCTCTGGTGTGCTGGATCGTTTTGCCTTTGTCGCCGGCTTTGACAGTGGCCATGGGGCCAAACCGGATGCGGATCCTCTGCTGGCCTTTTGTGCGGCAACGGGCGTGGCCCCAGAACAGACCGCCATGGTGGGGGACAGTCTGCACGATCTCATCGCCGGCAAGGCGGCCGGCATGACCCGGATCGGCGTGCTGACCGGCATGGCAGCGCATGGCGATCTTGCGCCTCATGCGGATGTGGTGCTGCCGCATATCGGTCATATCCCGGAATGGCTGGACCGCTAACGGCGCGCGGCAGGCCGTTTCCTATCTAAGCTTTTGCACTTCGGCGGTCGGCGCTGTCGACCTCTGCCTGCTGTGGGGCGGGCAAGTCTGTTTAGAACGGCCCTGTTTAGGATTGGGCTGTGGAGAACTGGGCACATCTGTACAGAAAAGAGTGTTTCGACTGGGCTGAGGTGGAAAAACGACAGGAGATGTCGTGAACTGGCAGCCGCTGCCCGCCGGGATTGGGCCTGCTGCGACTCTAGCCGGGGGGTGCCCGGTGGCGCGCGGCACAGGTCGGGGCGTTCGCTCAGAACCACCAAGGAGAGGCTCATGGCACGGGATAAAGGTAGACGAGGGGGCGGACGTGCAGGCGCGGCAGCACGGCGCGGCACGGCAGCCTTGCAGCAGATGCCCTGGCGTATTCCGCAAAACATTGACCGCCCCATTGAACCCCTGACCGAAGAAGGTGTTGCCGCAATCCACGATGGTGCCATGCGAATCCTGGAAGAGATCGGCATTGTCTTTCTCAACCCGGAAGCGCTGGAAATCTTGAAACAGGCCGGCTGCCGGGTCGAGGGCGATCTGGTGCGGATGGACCGTGCGTTTGTCATGGAGATGGTTGGCAAGGCACCAGATCAGTTCACCATCACCCCACGCAATCCAGACCGCACAATCCCGATCGGCGGCAACAACCTGCTCTTTGGCAATGTCTCCTCGCCGCCGAACTACTGGGATCTGGATCTTGGCAAGAAGGTCGCAGGAAATCGCGAACAGTGCCGCAACCTGTTGAAGCTGACCCAGTATTTCAACTGCATCCACTTTGCCGGCGGCTACCCGGTGGAACCGGTGGATATCCACGCCTCGGTGCGCCATCTGGACGTGCTCTATGACAAGCTGACGCTGACCGACAAGGCCATGCATGCCTATTCGCTGGGCAAAGAGCGGGTCGAAGATGTGATGGAAATGGTGCGCATCGCCGGGGGGCTGACGGATGAAGAATTCGAAGCCACGCCGCGGATGTATACCAATATCAACTCCACCTCGCCGTTGAAGCACGACTATCCGATGATTGACGGCTGCCTGCGGCTGGTGCGTCGGGGGCAGGCAGTGGTGGTGACGCCTTTTACCCTGGCGGGGGCGATGGCGCCTGTCACCATGGCTGGGGCGGTGGCGCAAAGCCTGGCCGAGGCGCTCTGTGCCATTGCGCTGTTTCAATATGTCCGCCCCGGCACTCCCTGTGCCATTGGCACCTTTACCTCAAATGTGGATATGAAATCCGGCGCCCCGGCCTTTGGCACTCCTGAATACATGCGCGCCACCCAGATGACCGGGCAGATGGCGCGCCATTACGGCCTGCCGATGCGCTCTTCCGGGGTTTGTGCTGCCAATGTGCCGGACGGGCAGGCCATGTGGGAGACCTCAAATTCGCTCTGGGCGGCGGTGCAGTCGGGAACCAATATGGTGTACCACGCAGCCGGTTGGCTGGAAGGCGGGCTGATCGCCAGCCCGGAGAAATTCATTATGGACTGCGAAGTCCTGCAGCAGATTCAACGCTATATGCAGCCGGAAATCTGCGCCACCGGACCGGATGAGATTGCCTTTGATGCCGTGCGCGAGGTTGGAAACGAAGGGCACTTCTTTGGCATCCAACACACCCAGGACCGCTATGCCACCGCCTTTTACCAGCCCTACCTGAGCGATTGGCGCAACTATGAGGCCTGGGAGGCGGCTGGCGCTGTTTGGACACCGGAGCGGGCCAACAAGATCTACAAGGATATTCTGCAGGAGTTCACCCCGCCACCGCTGGACGACGCCCTGCATGAGGAATTGAAGGATTTTGTTGCGCGTCGAAAATCAGAAGGCGGAGCGCCAACTGATTTTTAAAATTCCACAGGTAGGCGACCTCAAAAATTTAGGAGCTGTTGTTCGGCACAGTCCCAAGGGCGCGCTAACAGCAGATTTTGGGATCTCTGGGGTAGGGCGAAGAGCCTGCAGGTCAATGGCTTTCAACCTATGATTTATAGTACTTTCTTATCTCAATTGAAGCTACGAGCCTTCTGTCGAAAAAGCCCAATTTTTCAATAATGAAATTAGTAAGTTAGCATGTTTAGCAGCTGAGCGCCGTTACGCGCCCCCTGTTGAAAGCCTATTTTCTGGGGACTTCCTTGCCACAGTTGGGCCGCTGACCTGTGGTTTTTCTTCCCTGCTCCGGCGTAAAAGGGTATGTCCCCCATGCAATATGTGTCGAGCGACTCGGAAGGGGGGCTCGCGCTGAGCAACGGAGCGAATGTCAGTACTGTTTGCGGTGCGCCTTTTTTTTGAGGACTGCCCGGAAAATGTTACTGTTGAAAAACCAGAACACGGGGCGCTCCAAAACAGGAACTGGATCTGAAATTCCGTCAAACTTTATTTGTTCGGCGTATCTTAACGATCCGGAGCCAAATATGGGTAAGGTGTAACAAGGGGCCAATTTATGCATGGTCTGATCAACAGAGCGATTCAGGCATTCGTCGTCAGTACCTACGGGGAAGAACGGTGGAGTCATATTATGGATACTGCGGATCTTGGCTTTGCTCAGTTCGAAGCCATGTTGTTCTATACAGAAGAGCAATCCAACAAGATGCTCGCCGCTATGGAAAAACAGCTTGAACGCCCGCTGCCTGAAATTCTTGAGGACACCGGTACTTTCCTGGTGTCAAACCCGCAAGTGGAGGCACTGCGGCGACTGCTGCGATTTGGCGGCGTCAACTATGTGGAATTCCTGCATTCGCTGGATGATCTGCCAGACCGCGCCCGTTTGGCCGTGGCCGATCTGCACCTACCTGCGATTGAACTGGTTGAGAATTCACCAGGGCAATTTGATCTGGTCTGCCAACCGGGCCTGCCGGGGTTCGCCCATGTTTTAATGGGCGTTCTGCGGGCAATGGCAGATGATTATGGCGACTTGGTTATACTGGACCATCGCGGCACCCAAGACGGAGCAGAGGTGATCTCGATCACGCTGGTTGAAACGGATTTTGCCGAAGGACGCACTTTTGACTTGGGAGCCCATGCCCTATGATGACCGCGGATGAGTTGACCGGTATCATTGACCAAATTTGCCCGATGTACCTTGTCGTAGACGCCGGCGGGCGCATTCACTTTGCAGGACCGACGTTGAAAAAACTCCGCCCTGACATGAGTTGGAAGGGCGTGAAGTTCTTTGAGGTTTTTGACCTGCTGCGCCCCCGTTGGGTCAATTCCATGGACGATCTTCTGAAGACAGCAGGCGCCAAGTTGCACATGCAGTTTCGCGAGTCACCGCAAACCAGCCTAAAAGGCGTCTTGGCACCGCTGCCAGGTGGCAAAGGTGCGCTGATCAACCTCTCGTTTGGCATTTCCGTGCTTGAGGCCGTGCGCGACTATGATCTGACCAGCGCGGATTTTTCCCCTACGGACCTGACAATCGAAATGTTATATCTGGTGGAGGCAAAATCGGCCGCCATGGAGGCATCGCGGCAGTTGAACCTGCGGCTGCAAGGGGCCAAGATTGCCGCAGAAGAACAAGCCTTTACCGATACCCTGACCGGTCTCAAGAACCGGCGGGCCATGGATCATATCTTGGCGCGCCTGATTGGCTCTGGCACAGATTTTGCCCTGATGCATGTGGACCTTGATTATTTCAAAGAGGTCAATGACACTCTCGGGCATGCAGCCGGGGATGCAGTTTTACAAAGTGTTGCTCAGGTGATGGTCGATTGCACCCGCCATACCGATACGGTGGCCCGTGTTGGCGGCGATGAATTTGTCATCATTTTTGAAGGCGTTAATGAGCCAAAAGTCCTTGAGGCCCTGTCAAAACGTTTGATCCGTCGCCTGGAAGAGCCTGTGCCCTACGGCGGCAAGCTGTGCAAGATTTCCGCCAGTGCAGGCACCACACTGTCGTCCTGGAATCCAGCCCCGATTGAGGCTGCCGCCATGTTGCATCAGGCAGATATGGCGCTTTATGCCGCGAAACGGGCAGGGCGCTCGCAGCATCTGTTTTTTGAGCAGGGCATGCAAAAAGACGAGCCGCAAGTCGCCGCACAAAGCCAGGCCTGAACCACCACAAAGAACAAGCTGAGCCAGCCTGAGCGGCCCTGGGTGGTCCTGTGCAGCCAGAGTTTTTCCGCACCGGGTTTGGCCTCGACTGCGGCGGCCAAACCCTACTCACGCGTCCGCTGAATTACTTGAAGGGCAAGGCGCGAATGGTGACACTGCACGGTGTGTGATCCAGCATGACCTCAAGGTCTGCGGCATCATCCGATATTTCCGCGGCGATCATTCCAACCCCGATATTTCCCTCAAATCGCGGCGAATGGATCGCTTCGCTGAGCAGGCCGACAATCTGGCCATCAGATGTCTGAACCGGCAAGGAATGTTCAAAGCTCTCTAGAGGAGCCCCGGAAATCATATAGCCCACACGGCGACGTTTGACGCCCTCTGCTTTGATCTTTTGCAGCGCGGCTTTACCAACAAAGTCATCCGGCCGGTCCAGATCCACCAGTTTTCCCAGCGATATTTCAAACGGATTACAAGGATTTACTTGGATGCGCCCATCTGCACCATAGGACACCAACCCGCTTTCGATACGCTCCAGATCATTGGGAGCGCCAGGGCGAATGCCGTAGGCTGCGCCGGCATCTTTCACGATGGCCCACAGCTCGGACCCGCGACTGCCGTCTTGCAGGTAGAGCTCAAATCCCCCCTGTTTTGACCAGCCGGATCGGGACAGGATCAGGGGAATGCCCCGTAGATCAGTCTGTTTGAAACCGAAGTACGCAAGATCTTTGATCCAATCGCCAAACAGCTCTGCCACCAGCGCTTCAGCCCTGGGGCCCTGAATCGCCAGCGGCGACACATCCGGTTCATGCACCTTCACATCCAGCCCGCGTTCGGCAGCAATGGCGCTGGCCCAGAGCCCGATATCGCTGTCAGCAATGGACAGCCAATAGCGGTTTTCCGCCAGCATCAGAAGCACCGGATCGTTAATCAGCGTGCCTGCGTGATCGCAGATTGGCACATAGCGGCCTTGGCCGATCCTGGTTTTGCCCATGTCACGGGTGGTGAGGTATTGGATCAAGGCGCGGGCATCGGGCCCGGAAATTTCAATCTGCCGCTGCGCAGCCACGTCCCACATCGAAACCCCAGTCATCAGGCTGTCATATTCCGCCTGCGGATTTCCAAAATGAGCGGGTATAAGCATATGATTATAGACAGAAAAACTTTCCACCCCATCTGCAAGGGTTGCGTCAAAATACACAGATTTGCGTGTATTCGGGCCGATGCCGATCTGCAGTGTCATGGCGTCTCCTGCTGCGCTAGATACCCAAGGTATTAGCCAGAAACAGTGGATTTTCCAGCCCCAAAGCAGCGCAGTGACCGAACACCAGATGCGCTCTGGTTCAAACCCCTGAAAGTGGTCTCGCCCAACAGGTAATATTCTGATGAAAGGAAGGAAAGTGGCAGCCCGTAGGGGAGTCGAACCCCTCTTTTCAGGTTGAAAACCTGACGTCCTAACCGATAGACGAACGGGCCACTGTTGGTGTCGGTGTATTACTTAGTCACTGGCAGTTGCGCAAGGGCTAAAATTTTAAAATGGCGGGTTTTCTATCCGCCTATAGAATTCGGGTTAAGCACCTGAACAAACGTGAATAATCCCCAATTCAAGGGGTTTGACGCTTCTGCATATCCCAGATTTTTTTGATCGGACAAAACACCCCATGGCACTTTGCGCCGCCCCGGCGCCGCCAAAGGGGCAGGCCGTCCAGGGTCAGCGCCCTAAAGAACCAGATCGCTGAGCCATAAATCACGGCCGCCTCCTACCTCGCCCGGCTAGGCTTCTCTCTGTGTGCTTTTTTCCCAAAATCCCTTTATTTCCTTTCACCCCCCTGCCAGACGCACTAGGCATCCCTATCTTCGCTATATCGGGGCAAACCATGGCGCAAAAATCCACCATCTACAAAGTTGAACTGTCCGTATCCGATATGGATCGTCACTACTATGAGACCCACAAGCTGACCGTCGCCAAACATCCTTCGGAGACGGATGAACGATTGATGGTGCGCCTTCTTGCCTTTGCCTTGAACGCACATGAGCATTTGGAGCTGACCAAGGGGCTGTCCACAGATGACGAACCGGACATCTGGCAGAAAAGCCTCAGCGGTGAGCTGGAATTATGGGTGGCGCTGGGGCTGCCCAGCGACAAGGTGGTGCGTCAATCCTGCGGCAAAGCCAATGAGGTGATTATCTATTGCTACGGTGGCAGAACAGCGGAAACCTGGTGGGACAAGATCAAGAACAGCACCACCCGGTTTGATAATCTGACGGTTATTAATCTGTCGGAGGCGGACACCCAAGGGCTGGAAAAACTTGCAAGCCGCTCCATGAAATTGCAGGTGAATATTCAGGACGGCGAGGTAATGGTGAGTGTTGATGATGCCATTCTTTATCTGACCCCGACCACATGGAAAGATGCCGGTCATTAAGCTCCGGGCAGCAGTCCAGACGACCAAGGATCGACAGCCTGTCAGGACGTACTGCTGCAGGGTTCGCGGCCTGTTTCACGCCCCTGCGCCAGCTGGCCTGTCAGGGATCCTACCCTGCAACTGACCAGCTGCAACAGCGCTGAGAACAACCATTGCCGCCGCAGTGGCGAGGCAGGCTGCCAATCCGCCGAGCTGATAGGTCAGCCCAGACAGCACAGTGCCGGCCAATCGTCCTGCGGCGTTTGCCATATAGTAGAACCCCACATCCATCGTCACCCGCTCGGCCTTGGTGAAGGCGAGGATCAGATAGGAATGCAGTGAAGAATTGACCGCAAAAATAGCGCCAAATGCCAGCAAACCTGCAACCAGCGTCACTGTGAGCCACAGCCTCGGCTCCCCGGCCAGCAGCACCGCCAGGGCAAGCCCTGCAGGCACCACGGCCAGCGCCATGGCCCAGGTCCGGGCTGCTGCGATCAGCTCGGCTTCACTGCGCGTTGCCGCCTGTAGAATACGCGGAGCAGAGGCCTGAATGGCGCCGTACAAAATCGTCCAGACCGCCATGAAGCTGCCAATCAGGAAAAACGCTGCCCGGTTGCCCGCCTCGCTGCCATCCGAAAACACCGCGTAGAAATAGACCGGAATGCCGACAACAAACCAGATGTCACGTGCGCCAAACAAAAACACCCGCGCGGCAGACAGCCAGTTCACATTGCGCGACTTTGAAAAGACCTCGGTGAATTTTGCCCCCTTACGGCCCACTGGCAAGCCCTGCGGCATGGCCAGCAGAGCCGCAGCAAGGATCACCGCGAGGATCACCGCCATGCCAAGGACAGCCCAGGTGAACCCGGCAAAGGCAAGCAGCGCAGCCCCCAGCAAAAAGCCCAGACCTTTGACCGCGTTTTTTGATCCGGTCAGCACCGCGACCCAGCGAAACAGCCCGTCGCCCTGGGTAGGGGCGAGCAGCTTGACGGCGGATTTGGACGACATTTTTGCCAGATCTTTGGCCACGCCTGACAGGCCCTGAACCAGCATCACAAAGGTGACAGAGGCACCGATCTGCCAGCTGGGGTCCAGCTGTGTCAGCAGCAACAGGGCAACAACCTGCAGGGAAAGCCCCGCATAAAGCGTCGCCGCCAGCCCAAACCGCGCCGCGATCCAGCCCGCTGACAGATTGGTCACCATGCCGGCAATCTCATAGAGCACAAAGAGATAGGCCAACTGCACCGGCGAAAACCCGAGGCTGTGAAAATGCAACAGCACCAACATCCGCAAGGCGCCATCGGTCAACATAAAGGCCCAATAGGAGGCCGTGACCGCGATATAGGCCGCCAATCCGGTTTTCTGTGTCACAGCTGATCCCCAACCATGCGGGCCACATCCACCAGCCGATAGGCATAACCCATTTCATTGTCATACCAGGCGTAGATCTTTACCTGGGTGCCATTGATCACCATGGTCGACGGCGCGTCCACAATGCTGGAGCGCTGGTCATTGGTGTAATCGGCAGAGACCAGCGGACGGGTCTCATAGCCGAGAATCCCTTTGAGCGGGCCGTCTTCGGAGGCTGCCTTGAACAGGGCGTTGACCTCTTCTGCGGAGGTTTCGCGCTCCACCTCAAACACACAATCGGTGATCGAGGCATTCAGCAGTGGCACCCGTACCGCATGGCCGTTCAGCTTGCCCGCCAGCTCGGGGTAGATCAACGTGATCGCCGTGGCGCTGCCGGTGGTGGTCGGGATCAGATTGGTCAGCGCAGAACGCGCCCGGCGCAGGTCTTTGGCGGGCCGGTCCACAATGGTCTGGGTGTTGGTCACGTCATGGATGGTGGTGATCGAGCCGTGTTTGATGCCAAGCGTTTCGTGGATCACCTTGACCACCGGGGCCAGGCAATTGGTGGTGCAACTGGCGGCGGTGATGATCCGGTGGCGATCGGGTTGGTAGCTGTCATCATTTACCCCAACGACGATATTGGCGGCATCGCCATCCTTGACCGGGGCAGAGACCACGACCTTTTTGACGCCGGCTTCAAAATAGGGTGCCAGCTTGGCCTCTGTTTTGAATACGCCGGTGCAATCGATCACCACGTCGACACCTTCCAGCGGCAAATCCTCAAGGCGGCGTTCACAATGGGTTGGCAGGCGGGTACCATTGATGATGATGGAGGTCGCATCATGGCTGAACGCGGCGTCCCAGCGACCATGCACCGAGTCAAATTCCAGCAGATGCGCATGCATCTCAGGACTGCCGACTGCATCATTGATCCAAGCTATTTCAGCCCCGCTCTCCAGCAGTGGTTTCAGCGCAAGCTTGCCCATTCGGCCAAGGCCGTTCAGTGCATAGGTGGTCATGGTTTGTCCTACTCGGAAGTCAGCGCGATCTTATCGACGGCGTTTTGCAGGGAAATACGATCCAACTGGCCAATCGGCAGGGCAGCAAACCCCTGCAGCCGGTGCAACAACACCCCGTAGGCTTGATGGAAGGCGAGGCTCTTTTCGGCATCGGTGCCTGTGGCCTTGACCGGGTCGGGCATACCCCAATGGGCGCTGATCGGCTGACCCTCCCAGGTGGGGCATTGCTCATTTGCGGCCTGGTCACAAACGGTAAAGACAAAGTCGAACTGCGGCGCATCTTCGCCCATGAACTCCTCGATGTTCTTGGACCGCAGACCGCTCACATCGTGACCTTTGGATTTAAGCATCTCGACCGCAATAGGGTTGAGGCTGGACTGCGGCGTGGTGCCGGCTGAATAGACCTGGAACCGATCCTGGCCTTTTGCGTTCAGGATGGCTTCGGCAAAAATGGAGCGGGCGGAATTGCCCGTGCAAATAAAGAGAACGTTGTATTTCCGGTCAGTCATTTGTCTTTCCTCTGACGCAGCAGACTGCTGAAAGGATGTGCACAAATCCGGGCGGCCCCTACAGCAGTCCAGATATAGCGCGTCGAGCGTTTTACGTGTCGTGTCAATGTTGACCTGATACCGCAGCCAGGTGCCGGTGCGGGTTTTGGTCACCAGATCCGCCTGCATCAAAGCAGAAAGATATGACGATAATGTGCTGGCCTTGATATCCAAAGCCGCGCTGATCTCGCCGGCGGCGACGTGATCGGGGTAACGCCGCATCAGCAGGCGAAACACCGCAAGGCGCTGGGGATGCCCTAGGATGGACAAGCGGAGGGGAATCTGTTCTTCCATATTTCACGTATTATCGAAATAGATAATCTGTGGCAATGGTTTTATGTCCCAAAAGAACGGACACCGCAGGACCGGTAAGGAAAGGGGCACCTCGGCACAGCTCTGATCAAGATTGCCGATCAGGGCTGCCGCCGATCAGGCGTTAGCTATGGGACGGGAACCTGCTGCGGGTCCGATTGGCAAAAGCCACCAGCGACAACATGACAGGCACTTCGACCAGCACGCCGACAACGGTGGCCAGTGCGGCCCCAGAGTGCAGGCCAAACAGGCTGATCGCAACCGCCACGGCCAGTTCAAAGAAATTTGAGGTGGCGATCATTGCACAGGGGGCTGCGATGCGGTGGGGAACCTTCAGCACATGGGCAGCCCCATAGGCGAGCGCAAACATGCCGTAACTTTGAATAAGGATGGGCACAGCTATCAGCGCGATCACCATGGGCTTGGCCAGGATTACCTCTCCCTGCAGACCAAACAGGATCACCACTGTGGCGATCAAACCGATGATGGACAAAGGTTTGACGCGGGCATTAAAGGCATCAATCGCCTCTTTCCCGCCCAGAATGCGCCGGGTGATAAGGCCAGCAATCAAAGGCAGCACCACATAAAGCAGGGTGGCCAGAACCAGAGTGGACCAGGGCACCGAGATCTCTGTCACCCCCAGCAAAAAGGCCACGATTGGGGCAAAGGCCACCACCATGATCAGATCATTCACCGAGACCTGCACCAGCGTATAGGTGGCATCCCCACGGGTGAGCTGCGACCAGACAAAAACCATGGCAGTACAGGGCGCTGCCCCCAACAGGATCAGCCCGGCGGTATATTGCGCCGCATCCTCAGGCGCGATCCAGGGGGCAAACAGGGTGTCAAAGAACAACACCGCCAAAAAGGCCATGGTAAAGGGTTTGATCAGCCAATTGACCACAAGCGTCACCAGCAAGCCCTTGGGCTGGCGGGCAACGCCAGAGACCGCGCCAAAATCAACACCAACCATCATCGGATAGACCATGGCCCAGATCAGCACCGCCACAACCAGATTGATCGAATAGACCTCAGCTGCGGCAATGGCATTGACCACACCCGGCGCAAAGGACCCCAGTGCAATGCCTGCGGCCATGGCAAGCGCAATCCAGACGGTCAGGTAGCGTTCAAAAAATCCAATAGCAGAATCGGTCGGGGCAGGGGTGGTGCTCATAGATAGGTCCTTTGTGGCCACGGCGGCCCAAAGACAGCCCGCTCACCTCCCGCATGCAGATACAAGCACAGAGGATCCAAACCAAGGTTTTTATGCAGCCTTGTTCAGGCACCCCCTGCAAGCGGGTGACCCACGGCCTGATCGCTTCCCGGCTGACAACCACGCCCCGCTCTGCCATCAGGTCTTCAACATCTACCATCGCTCGCGTCAGAAAGAACGCTGGATCTACCGCGACAACTCGATCCAGGCACCACCCCCGCCGGTATGTGGATCAAGTCACATCCTGTTTCTCGGGAGCAAGCCAGGTTGCACACGTTCGCAGGTCAGTCCATCTGCGTTTTGCTTATCTTATCCTTCGGCATCAGCCCGCCCCGGTGACCGACGACCTGCCGGGCAATACAGTGGCCTGAAGCGACGGCCTGGTTCAGCGGCTGGCCGCTTGCCAGCGCGGCCAGGAAAGCTCCGTTGAAACTGTCGCCCGCCCCGGTTGTGTCCACCGGTGTCACCCGCGCGAAGCCATCGAACTCGCTTCTCCTACCCCCGTGCGAGGCCGCGATCCGTCCGCCGCCGTTCTTGACCACGACCGTGTCGGCGCCCAGGGCGACATAGCGCGTGACCGTGTCATCCGGCGTCGCGTCGCCGAAAGCCGTCCGCTCGTCGTCAAAGGACGGCAGGACGATGGTGGCGACACGCGCCATCTCGGTCAGGGCCTCTACGGCCGATTGCGGGTTTTCCCATAGTCGGGGTCTCAAGTTGGGATCGAAGGAGATCGTGCACCCCTCGCTGCGGCGTTGGCGCAGGACCTCGATGAGCGCGGCACGTCCCACAGGCGGCAGGATCGCAAGGGTTATCCCGGAGACATGCAAAACATTTGCGTCTGCGGTCAACGCCAGAAGCCGGTCCGGATCGCTCGCTAGGGTTCGGGCAGCGGAGGTGTCGCGCCAGTAGGTAAAGCTGCGCTCCCCATCATGCAGCGAAATCATGTACAAGCCGACGGACCGGGTCGGGTGGGTCAGCACCCGATCGGTCTCAAGCCCGTTTTCGGCCAAAAAGGTCGGAATGCGCTGCGACACCTCGTCGGTGCCGATGCAGGTCCCATAGGCCACGCCCCAATCGGCGGGCAGGCAGGCGCGCGCGTACCATGCGGTGTTCAGCGTATCGCCGGCTATACCCATACGCCAAAGATCGCCTTTGGCAGCGGACAGCTCCAGCATACATTCCCCGATCGAGACAAGGCGCTTCATGCAACCTCCTGTGCGATGACATCCGCCATGGGACGGGTCAGCATTGCGTGAAGCAGCTCTTCGACCTGAGCCCAGAATGCGTCGTCCCGCGTGAGCGCGGTTGGCACGAAGGATGCGTCGCGCAGCGCGAAAACGATCTGTGAAGCGGGCTGACCCCGTGTCATAGCACCCAGGTCTTTCGCGCGCGGGTCGCGCACCTCGTAAGGTGCACAGTCGTGGGTCGACCCGGTCAGATGGCGCATCCAGGCTACCGTGGCAAAGGCGAACGGACGAAGGTCCTGACCTGTGCTGCTGGCGGACTGCGCGGGGGCGAGGATACGCTGTGTGATCTTCTCCGACCCGTCCATGGCGATCTGGTAGGTCTCATGCGCCAGATGCGGATTGCAAAACCGCTCTTCGAGCTGGGCCGCGTAACCGGCGAAATCCACACCCGGCAAGGGCCGCAACGTCGCGGCGGCGGCGTAGAGGTGGCGCGAGACGAGGCGCGACAAGGCAGGATCGGCCATGACATCGCGCACGTAGCGATGCCCTGCTGCAAAACCGGTGTAGGCCAGCATCGAGTGGGCACCGTTCAGCATCCGCAGTTTCATCGCCTCGTAAGGGCGCACGTCATCTGTGAAGATCGCGCCGCCCGCCTCCCATTTCGGACGTCCCGTCGGGAACGAATCTTCGATCACCCATTGGTGGAACCCTTCGGTCTCGATAGCGGCTTCGTCGGCATGGCCGGTCATCCGGCTTGCAAGCGCGAGGGTTTCGAGCGTGGGGGCAGGGGTGATCCTGTCCACCATGGTCGCGGGAAAGGCCACGTCGAACGTGATGTGATCGACCAGTTCGGGTGCCGCATGGCGGCAAAAATCGATCAGCAGGCTGCGCAACACGGGACCATTGTCTGGAAGATTATCGCAAGACAGAACAGTGAAGGGCGGCACGCCCGCCGCGCGGCGTTGACCCAACGCGCGGACCAGAAGACCCGCCAAACCCTGTGGTTCGGCTGGATGGGACAGGTCATGCGCGATGGCCGGGTGATCGATTGCTATGCCCCCCGTCGCCCGGTCCAGCCCGTAGCCCTTTTCCGTCACTGTGATCGAGACGATCCGTGTGGCGGGGTCCTGCAGCGCGCCCTCAATCGCGGCGCGGTCGGTCTTAAGACAATGGGTCGCTGCAATGGACCCAATCACACGCGCGCGGCTGCCGGAAAAGTCCCGTTCGATGACCGTGTAGAGCCCGTTCTGCGGCTGCAGTTCGCGCGATGGTGCCTCGCTGCGCAGGCTGACCCCGACGATGCGCCAGTCGCCGCCCGAATGCTCTATCGCGTCGTCAGTATAGGCGGCTTGGTGTGCCTTGTGGAACGCGCCCAGACCCAGATGGACGATCCCCGCACCATGATTTTCACGCCGGTATGCGGGAACGCGCACGCTGTCCGGCATGCCTTCGAGTGCCATCAGCCGTGTCATCATGTTTGGGGTCGCCCGTGCTGCAGCCCTGCGATTACACCGCGCAATTCGGCCAGCCCCTTTAGTCGACCGATGGCCGGATAGCCTGGCTGCGCTTTGCGGTGCAAGTCATCAAGGATGTCCTGGCCGTGATCAGGACGGAACGGGATCGACCAATCGTCGCGACCCTGCGCGCGGCGCTTGTCCTCTTCGTTCAAGGCAGCGGCGATCAGGGCCACCATGTCCGTGTCGCCCTCAAGGTGTTCATCCTCAAAGAATGATCCGAACAGGGCATCGCTTTCGCGTTTCACGTTGCGCAGATGCAGAAAGTGTACACGGTCGCCCAACCGTTCCATCATCCCCGGCAGGTCATTGTCCGACCGCGCCCCGAGCGAGCCGGAACACAAGGTAATCCCGTTGGCGGGCAGATCGACGGCCTGCATGACCTTCCTGTACTGCGCCTCGGTGGACATGATGCGCGGCAGGCCCAGCAGCGGCACCGGCGGATCGTCGGGATGGCAACACAGGCGCAGGCCTCTGGCTTGCGCAACGGGGGCCACTTCTTCAAGGAAATCGATCAGGTGCCGACGCAGACGGTCTTCGTCGATAGCGCTGTATTCGGCAACATGCCGGCGAACATCGTCGAGCGTGAAGCTTTCCGCCGCGCCGGGCAGGCCGAACACGACATTCTTGGCAAGATCTTCGCGGTGTGCCTCGCTCATCGCCTCGAAACGTGCAGTTGCCTCATCACGCAGGGCATCGTCGAAATCATCGGCGGCCCCGTCACGTTTCAACACGTGCAGATCGAAGGCCGCGAAATCGACGAGGTCGAACCGCATGCATGTGGCACCAGAGGGCCGCGCCCATGCGAGATCCGTGCGGGTCCAGTCGAGGACAGGCATGAAATTGTAGCAAATCACCGACAGGCCGGCGTCTGCCAGATTATGAAGGCTTTGTTTATAAGCCTCGATATGGTCGCGCCATTGGCCCGTCTGTTTCTTTATATCCTCGGACACCGGCAGGCTTTCGACAACGTCCCACGCAATGCCAGAGGGGCTGCCGTCCTTCATTGTGGCGATGTCGCTTTGGCGCGCGGCAATCTCGTCCGGCGACCAGACCGCGCCTGTCGCTACGTGGTGCAAGGACGAGACGATCCCCGTCACCCCCGCTTGTCGCGTGTCGTCGATCGACACGAGATCCTTCGGCCCGAACCAACGCCATGTCTGTTTCATCTCTTATCCTCCCGAGTCGCTTGGCACGGTCTTAACATAACCAACTGTTGCTGACTAGTATGGAAGTATGGTAGATGCTGTGAGGGAGGAGACGAATCATGACGGCACATAGCCCTATTGCGAATGACCTGGATCCATCTGCGGCAATCTCACCGCAGATCCATGTCCGCTTGCGCGAGGCCATCATTCGCAATCGCTATTCTCCTGGTGATAACATTTCCGAAAGCGAAATCGCGCGGGCATGTTCGGTCAGCCGCCAACCTGTCCGCGAAGCGTTCATCAAGCTGTCCGGCGAAGGTCTCGTCGCTATTCGGCCGCAGCGCGGTACCGTCATAACGAAGATCGGCTACGGCGCGGTGCTGAGTTCGCGGTTCCTGCGCGAGGCGATTGAGGCGGACATCGTGGCGATCCTAGCTGCGACCCCGGATCCCGCTGTTGTCCAGGACCTTCGCGCCCAGCTTAAGGCGCAGGCGGCGGCGGTGCACGGCGATCCGCACAACTTCATCGGCATGGATGACCGCTTTCACCGCACCTTGGCCGACGCCGCCGGCAAGGCCGATGCCTGGCGCCTGATCGAGGGGCTGAAGTCCCAGATGGATCGGGTCCGATTCCTATCGCTGGGTCACTTGCCTGTCCTGAAACTGATCGAACAACACAAAGCGGTCGTCGACCGCATAGAGATCGGCGATTGCGCGGGGGCCAATGCGGCCATTCGGGGCCACCTGCGCGAGATTCTCAACGACCTGCCGCAGATCCTAATGGCAAATCCCGACTTTTTCGACGTGCCGGACGGGCCCATTCCCGAACCGGTCAACGCACCCATCCAAGGAGGAGACGACACATGACATTCAACTGGAAAACAACCTTCGCAGCGGCATCCGTCGCGGCAATGTCGGCCATCCCGGCCTTCGCGCAGGACATGACACTGCAACTGGGCCACCTCGCTAACGAGGACAACCCGTGGCACCTGGCCTCCGTCAAGTTCGGCGAGGAACTGTCCGCGCTGACCGACGGCCGTATCGCGGTCGAGGTGTTCCCGAACGAAAGCCTCGGTAAGGAAATCGACCTGATCAACGGCATGCAATTGGGCACCGTCGACATGACGATCACCGGCGAAAGCCTGCAAAACTGGTCACCCATGGCCGCCCTGCTGGCCGTGCCCTACGCCTACCGATCAATCGAGCATATGGACGAAGTGGCGTCCGGTGACATCGGCGACCAGATCAAGGCAGAGATCATCGCGAACGCGCAGATCCGCCCCATCGCCTATTTCGCACGCGGCCCGCGCAACCTGACGTCGAACCGCCCCATCGCCAGCCCCGACGATCTTCAGGGCCTGAAGATGCGCGTGCCGAATGTGCCGTTGTTCGTCGACACCTGGCAGGCGCTTGGCGCGAATCCCGGTCCGATGGCGTTCTCAGAGGTGTTCACCTCGCTTCAGAACGGCACTATCGAAGCGCAGGAAAACCCCCTTGCCCTGATCCGGTCCGCCAGCTTCGCCGAGGTGCAAAGCCACGTGAACCTGACAGAGCACGTACGCAGCTGGATCTATCTGACCATCGCTGAATCCAAATGGAACCAACTGAGCGAAGAAGATCAGGGCCACGTCATGGAAGCCGCCGCGCGTGCACAGGAGTACGAGCGTGAATTGTTCGAGCAGTCCGTCGCAGACGACCGTGCCTACCTCGAAGAGCAGGGCATGACCTTCGTCGAGGTCGACGGAGCCGCGTTTCAGGCGGCAGCCAAGGATGCGGTCTTGATGAACGTCAGCGACGAAGTCCGGCCCATCGTCGAAGGCCTCTTTACCGAGTGATCCCTCCCCGCGGCGCCGCTTCGGTGGCGCCGCAACCGCCACATTCACTTGCCAAGGATGTTTCATGAAACCCCCCGATACGATCATTCATCTTGTGACACGGCTGGCCCAATGGGGCACCGGATTGTCCTTCGCGGTTCTGATCGTCGCCGTCCTTGTGCAAGTCACCGGTCGCCTCACCGGCATCGCCTTTGTCTGGACCGAGGAGCTCACCCGCTATGCTTTGCTGTTCATGGTAGCCTTCGGGGCGGGGCTGTCTTTCCGCTCGGGCGATCTGGTCAACGTCGATGTGATCTGCGAAAGCCTGCCCGGACGCGCGCCCTGGAACCTGCGGCTGATCGCGGCCTTGGCGACAAGTGGGCTGGCACTGTATCTGCTGCCGCACGCTTGGCGCTATACCAGCATCGGATCGATGCAGACATCCCCTGCGCTGGGTCTGCGCATGGATTTCGTTCACGTTACCGTCTTCTTGTTGCTGGTCTTCCTTCTGGTGTTCGCTGCGTTGCGTGTGCTGGGCATGGTGACTGGCAAGGAAAACGGCCTTCCCGTCAAACCCGAAGAGGACCTCTGACACATGGGCGTCACCGTACTGTTCCTCGTTTTCATCGGCGGCCTGATCGTTGGAATCCCCGTTGCCATCACGCTGGGCATTTCTTCGCTTGCCTATTTGCTTTTGTCGGGCATCCCCGCCGTCGTGATGCCGCAAAAGATGTATGCCGGCATGGATGTCTTCGTGCTGTTGTCCATTCCGGGCTTCATCCTGGCAGGCAATCTGATGAACCGCGGCGGAATCACACAGCGCATCATCCGCTTCGCCAATTCGCTGGTCGGCTGGATCAGGGGCGGCCTGGGTTTGACCAACATTGCGGCCTCCATGCTGTTCGGCGGCATCACCGGCACGGCCGTGGCCGACGCCGCCTCGATCGGGGGCGTCATGATCCCTGGTATGAAGAAGGCCGGCTATCCGGCTGATTTCTCCGCCGCTGTCACGGCTGCCTCCTCTACCGTGGGGCCGATCATTCCGCCATCCGTGCCGATGATCATCGTGGGGGCGCTGTCCGGCATATCCGTGGGGCAGATGTTTCTGGCCGGCGCCATTCCCGGCATCCTGATGGGTCTGGCGATGATGGTCACGGCCTACGTCATCTCCCGTCGCCGCAATTTCCCGCGCCAGCCGTGGCAAGGGTTCAAAGAGGTCGCAAAATCCTTCGCCGGGGCGTTCTGGGCGTTGGCGATGACGTTCCTGATCATCTACGGCTTGCTGTCCGGTCTTGCCACGCCGACCGAAACCGCCATCGTGGCGTCGGTCTATGCCTTCATCGTCGGCGCGTTCATCTACCGTGAATTGCCAGTCCGAGAACTCCCCGGCATCGTCGTCGAAAGTGGCACCTCCGCTGCAGGCATCTTGGCGCTCGTCGGGTTCGCCAACGTATTTGGCTGGATCCTGGTGTCGGAACGCATCCCGCAGACCATCGCGGACGGTGTACTCAGCTTCACCGACAATCGCTTCCTGGTCATTCTGCTGATCAACCTCCTGCTGCTGTTTGTTGGCATGTTCATGGAAACCATCGCCGCCCTTATCATCCTATTCGTACCGCTTCTGTCCCTGGCTGAAGCCGTCGGGATCGAACCATTGCACTTCGCTACCTTTGCAGTGCTGAACCTGATGATCGGCCTGACCACCCCGCCCGTCGGTGTCTGCCTTTTTGTTTGCGCGGGGATCGCACGGCTGCCGCTGATGCCGGTGGTCAAAGCAATCCTGCCGTTCCTGCTGACCAACATCGCGGTACTTCTGGCGGTGTCCTACATTCCTGCCCTGGCAACATGGTTGCCGTCCCTTCTGATAAAGTGAGGTTCCCGATGGAAACCCGAGTTTGCCGCCTCCATGGTCAGGACGATCTGCGCATCGAAACCGACGTCGTCGAGGAACCCAGCGAAGGTCAAGTCCTGCTGGCCATGGCGTCAGGCGGTATATGCGGGTCGGACATGCACTACCTGTCACAAGGCGGCATTGGCACGATCCGCGTGCGCGAACCGATCATTCTGGGACACGAAGCGTCTGGCCGCGTTTTGGCCGTGGGCCCGGGAGTCGACGGCTTGGCCGAAGGAGACGGTGTCGCCGTAAACCCCAGTCGCCCCTGCGGCACGTGCCCGTATTGCCTCGATGGGCTGACCATGCACTGCCTGAACATGCGGTTCAACGGATCGGCCATTCGTCTACCGCACGAACAGGGGTTATTCCGCACCCGAATAGTCGTGAGTGCCGCGCAATGCGTCAAGGTCCCCCCCGGGGCAGATCTTGGGGCCGTTGCCTGCGCCGAACCCCTTGCTGTGTGCCTGCACGCCGCCCGTATTGCGGGTGATCTCGCCGGCAAGCGGGTCCTGATCACCGGCGCGGGGCCCATCGGCGTTTTGTGCTCGGCAATCGCCGCAAAGGAAGGCGCGTTTGAAATCGTGGTGACCGACCTTCAGGACGAAGCTCTTGCGGTCTCGTCCCGAATGGGGGCGACGCGCTGCATCAACGTGATGCAAGACGCCGAAGCGATGACCGTGTTCGCTGCAGACAAGGGCCACTTCGATGTGGTTTTTGAATGCTCTGCGGCCGAACCCGCGATCCGATCCGCTATCGCGGCCTTGCGCCCGCGCGGGACGCTAGTGCAGGTCGGTGTCGCAGGCGACACACCGCTCCCTTTGAACGCGATCGTGGCAAAAGAGCTGCGCGTGCTGGGCACTTTCCGTTTCGACACCGAATTCGCTGAAGCGGTCGAAGCGATTGTCACGGGCCGGATCGACGTTCGCCCGATGATCACCCAGAATTTCCCGCTGGAGCAGGCACAGGAGGCCTTCCGTACCGCCACGGATCGTTCAAAGTCGGTGAAGGTGCACCTGATCCTGTCGGAGTAGCGAACCCTCGAGGTGAGCGATACTTGATCCGCGACTCGTGTCGGTGTCAGGTTAGGGGTGTCATCGCGTTTCCCCCACATTCTTTTCGCGGAAGACCTCGGCAGGGGTCTTCCACCCAAGACACTTCTGCCGTGTGTAGTTGAAGCGATCACAGATCACCTTCATATCGTGATCTGTGCAATGCCGGATGTCGCGCTTGCAGGGCAGCCACCTTTGAAGGCGTTGGTTTGTGTTCTCGACTGTGCCTTTCTGCAAAGGGCTGGACCTTTGCCTGCATCCAGCGCTCAATCTTGCGTCGTTCTGTGATACTCAGTTGTGTGTAGACGGCGCCCGTGCCGATTCCTCGCGTTAGGTAAGATGCTGTTTTCTAACAAGAGTCGTAGTTGGTGGTAGCGTGCACCCGACTACACACTTTAATCCAATAATCTGGATTATGTTACATTTCGACGCTAAACTGCCAGACTACAGTCCGTGGTGAGTTACGCTATCGACGCTGATGTACGTCTCACTTGGAAACTATCGATGCGGTCGGTTGGTAGATCCCAAATGAGAATTCCGTGGTTGTTCAACCCGTGATTGCACCCAAGATTAACGGAATCGGTAAAGTCCAAACTAAAAACTGCAACACCATCGCTCAAGTGTTTTGTGGTCACAGCTGCAGCAGATCTAAAACTCAGGCTCTGAAAGTGCGCCGTATCTTCGTCACGGAATAGTGCATCTCGATGCGTTGGCTGCCTGCCACCCGCAAATCTTTTAGGATCAGCATGCGGGTTTCATCAAGCTCCGCTTGAGATGGAGCATCAGAATACATCTGATCGTATGTGCAGCCGGGTGTATATGTCACTTTGTGTTTCCATTGTTGTTGCGTGAAAGGCTTGCTCTGTGCGACACAAATTCCCCAAGAGTTGGCATCCGCGCGACAGAGGGTACATCTCTTGCCTTCGATATGGTGCTGGTGAGATTGAGCGAAAAATCTGAAGCATATTTTTCGGCGCAACTCGATTTACGGTACCGAGAGGTGGCTGTTTTCACAAGAATTGGAACGCATTTACAACCACCCACTGAGCTAATGGGATGAACTGCCAAAGCTACCTTGAGCGGGATCGAGACAATCAGAACTATCAAGCGGGGTCACATCCGTCACAATGAGCCAAGCGTCAGAGGTGAGATCACCTTCATGGCCGACCTGTTCGATGTCGCGTAACCAAATGGGTCACTCAGGCAGACACTCGCCACCAACGAACTAATGCAACAGTCCCAAATTAAGGGGTCACGATCACCGGCAAAGACCGACCAATCCCAGCGTTACGAGCGCCGGGATTGGAACAGTCATTTACATCAATCCCAACAGCCGTGCGCCGTTGTTTTTGATGATGTCTTCGCGCAGCTCGTCCTTGATGTCGATCTGCTCAAAGGCGTTCAGCCAGCGCTCGGGGCTGATCATCGGCCAGTCCGAGCCAAACAACACCTTCTTCTTGAGGATGGAATTGCAGTAGCGCACCAGGATTGGCGGGAAGTATTTTGGCGACCAGCCCGACAGGTCGATGTAGACATTTGGCTTATGCTGGGCCACCGACAGCGCCTCTTCTTGCCAGGGGAAGGAGGGGTGCGCCAGGATGATTTTCATATCCGGGAAATCAACCGCCACATCATCCATATACATCGGGTTGGAGTATTTCAGCCGCATGCCATTGCCACCGGGCATGCCCGAGCCAACACCGGTCTGGCCGGTGTGAAACAGGGCGATACAGCCGTGCTCGGCCAGCACCTCATAGAACGGATAGGCCATGCGATCATTGGGGTAGAACCCCTGCATGGTGGGGTGGAATTTAAAGCCCTTGATGCCGTGTTCCTCGATCAGGCGGCGGGCTTCGCGCACCGCCATCTTGCCCTTCCAGGGATCAATCGAGGCAAAGGGGATCAGCACGTCATCGTTCTGCTTGACCAGCTCGATCACCTCATCGTTGGAATACCGGCGATAGCCAGTCTCGCGTTCGGCATCGACCGGAAAAATCACCGCCGCGATGTTTTGCTTGCGGTAATGTGCGGCGGTTTCCGGGATGGTGGGCGGGTGCTGCCATGGCGCGCCAAAATACTTGGCCATGGTGCTTTGCAATTCGTCATAGCCGTCATCCGCATGGCACCCACAGGATTCCTCAGCATGGGTATGAAAGTCGATTGCACGGACTTTGGAAATATCTACCATTTTGTTTCCTTTAGAGTTTTGCGATGCCGCTAGCCGCGTCATCATAAAGCCGTTTCAGCAGATTGGCGCGTCCCGTCAGCACCTTGCGGAAATTCAGGTTGCCCTTGGCGGTGACTTCACCCTCGGTCAGTGAGGCAGGCTCTGCCAGCACAATCGCCCGCACCACCCGCGTCGATGAGCCAGACACACGACCTGAACGTTCGTTCAGGCGGTGATGGATCTCGGACAGCAGTTTCGGGCAGGTCAGAGCGCCGTCTTCCTCTTCCAGTGTGAACCCAGCCGCTGCCAGCGCATCCCGGTCCGGGAAGATCATCAAGCCAATCTCATCGCGATCCTGCCCGGTGATCACCAGATCCGCTGCCAGCGGTGCCAGGCAGGCGAGCATTTCGATCCGCAGCCCTGCCGCGCGCACCCAGGTCCCGGTCAACAGTTTGAAGTCTTCGGAAATACGTCCATCAAACTTCATGCCCTTGTTCACATCGTCAGGATCGACAAAAACCATGGCGTCGCCGGTGATGAAATAGCCTTCATCATCAAAGGCTTCTTTGGTCTTTTGCGGATCTTGATAATAGCCCGGCATGATATTGGGGCCTTTGACCCGCACTTCGCAGCGCATGTCGGCATCCGGGATCAGCTTGGCGGTGACACCGTTCATCGGCACCCCAACAACGCCAGACCGGCCAATGGGTTCTTGCTGCATCATGGTGGCGGGGGCGGTTTCGGTCAGCCCCCAGGAGGATGTCATCAACGGCACTTCGCCTTTGATCTCTACCGCCATCTTCTCAAAGCTTTGCCAAACATCCTGCGGCAGCGAGGCCCCGGCGTAAAACAGCAGGTCCAGGTTTTCAAAGAACCGCTGACGCAAAGCCGCGTCCTTTTCCAGCGCGTCACGCAGCATGGCAAAGCCAACCGGCACGTTGAACACCAGGCTGCCTGTCACCATCGACAGGTTTTCCAGCGTACGGTCAAACAGGCCTTTGACCGGCTTGCCGTCGTCGATGTAAAAGCTGCCGCCGTTGGCCAGCATCATGTTGAAGTTATGCGAGCCGCCAAAGACATGGTTCCACGGCAGCCAGTCCACCACCCGCGGGGGGCGGTCACGTAAAAACGGCAGCCCGTCTGCCAGTTGGGTCTGGTTGACGCACATCATACGATGGGTCGTCAGCACCCCTTTGGGCGCCGAGGTTGAGCCCGATGTCATCAGGATCTTTGCCACGGTATCCGGGCCGACCTGCCCATTGGCTGCATCCAGGTCAACGCCGGCATCGCCCTGCAACAAGGCATCAAATGTCGTGACCGTTTCAATGCTGCCAGAACGGCTGGCGACGATCTCGACACCGTCCAGGGCGTCCAGTTTCAGGGCCTCGCCATACTGATCCGCATCCACCACATAGGCCATGGTCGGTTGCAGCAGCTCGATCGCCTGACGCAACCGCCCATGGGCGCCGTGAATCAGCGAATATTGTTCAGCCACCGGGGCCACAGGCACGCCGATATACTGCGCCGCCAGGGCCAAAAGCCCGTGATCCACCCCATTGCCGGACATGATCAGGATCGGCGTACCTGCGCCCATCCCCCGTGCCAGCAGCGACTGTGCGATCTGCCGCACCTTTTGCAAAGTGGTGCTATAACTTTCCTCGCGCCAGCCGGCACCGCTGCGCTCTGCCAGGAACACCCGATCCGGTGCCTCCTTGGCCCAGCGGTGCAACCAATCAGAGGTCTTGTCGACAACTGGTCCCAGGCCATGGTTTGAGCGCAACAGAATGGCGCCATCGGCGCGGTCTTCACGGGAAATCGAGTGACTGAGAAATTGCGACGTGCGTTTCATAAGCTAAGCTTTCCCTCTATTGGTCTCGATTGTTTTCAATGCGGCGATAACGATCTGACGCGTATCACCGTCAAGCTGCTGTAAAAGCTGCTCTTCGTGGGCGGTAACCGCAGCCACGGCTTTCTCATACAGCTGCCGCCCGGTGAGCGTCACCTTCAGGGCATAGGCGCGCCGGTCCGTTGGGACCCGGTCGCGAACAATCAGCTCGCGGCGCTCCAGCTCGTCGATTATCACCACCAGATTGGGGCGTTCCACATCCATGGCATCCGCCAGCTGCGACTGCCGCAGACCGGGGTTGTCCACAATCAGAACCAGCGCCGTATAGGTCAACATACGCAAATCAAAGGGTTTGAGCGTGCGCCCCAGATCGCTCTGAATGATGTTGAACGCCCGCTTCATGTGATAGCCCATGAACTGGCGCAGGGTGGCATCGCTGACATGGGTCACGTCCGATGTAACCACATCGGAGGATCCGCTCGCTTTTCCTTCAAGCTTTTTCATATCCTCACCGAAACTTTGGCGCGCGTTTTTCAAGAAAGGCTTTCAGGCCTTCTTCGGCGTCGGGGGTTGTCTGGGACAGGGCAGCGGCCAGGGATTCCGTGAACAATCCATCGCTTTGCGACATGTCATTGATCCGCGCAATCGACTGGATCATCAGATAGTTGGACAGCGGCGCATTGCGGGCAATCTTACCTGCAAGCTGCTGCGCCAGTGGCAGGGCTTCACCCTCGCCCACGGCATAATGGGTCAGCCCCAAAGCCAGGCCTTCTGCGGCATTGTATTTGCGACCCGTCAGCATCATTTCGGTCATGCGATCCGGCCCTAACAAGCGACCAACACGCGCCGTTGCGCCACCGCCGACAAAAATGCCCCGTCGCCCTTCGGGCAGTTGGAAAATTGTCGAGTCTTCGGCGATACGCACATGGGTCGATGAGGCAAGCTCCAGCCCGCCGCCGATGGCTGCACCAAAGATGGCCGACACCACGGCAAGCCCGCCAAACTGGATTTTCTCCATCACCGCATGCCAGTGGCGCGAGTGATACAGGTTTTCTTCGGCGGAGCGGTGAACATGTTCCGACAGATCCAACCCCGAGCAGAAATGCCCCGCAGTACCGGTCAGGATCACCACCCGCACCTCTTTGGGCGGCGCGGAAAAGAATGCGTCCAGGGCCATCAACAGCTCTTCGCACATGGCGTTGCGCTTGTCGGGGCGGTTCATGGTCAGCGTCGCGATTGTATCGGCGATCTCGATCTTCAGAATTGGGTCGCTCATTGTCGTTTCCTCAGCGTGGCGGCAGGCGCACGGCCCCGTCCAGACGAATTGTGGTCCCGTTCAAAAACGGGTTCGAAATGATCTGCTGGGCCAAAAGGGCATATTCTTCCGGGGCCCCCAACCGCGCGGGGAAGGGAATATTTGCGGTGATCTTTTCGGCGATTTCCGGCGGCAGCCCCTCCATCATCGGGGTCTGAAACAGCCCCGGTGCGATGGCCATGACGCGAATGCCAGACTGGGCAAATTCTCGCGCGGCAGGCAGACACATGGAGGCAATAGCCCCTTTTGACGCCGCATAGGCCGCCTGCCCCAGTTGACCATCTTCAAAGGCAACAGATGCGGTATTGATCACCACGCCGCGTTCGCCATCACCCAGCGGCTCCAGCTCGGCCATACGGCGCGCCGCGTGGCTCATCACATTGTAAGTGCCAAACAAATTGACCCGCAGGGTCTTTTCAAACACGTCAAAGGACAGTTTGCCTTCGCGCCCGACAATCCGCGCCGCCATGCCAACGCCGGCACAGCTGATCGCAATCCGGGGCACGCCGCCCAGCTGATCTATAGCGCTGTCCATGGCGGTACTTACCGCCGCCTCATCGCTAACATCCGCCTGCACCGCAACGCCGCCAATTTCAGCGGCGACCGCTTGGGCCCGGGTGAGATCATAATCCAGGATCGCCACCTTGGCCCCCTGCCCCGCCAACAGCCGCGCCGTCGCCGCCCCAAGACCGCTGCCGCCACCTGTCACTAACGCAATTTGTCCGTCAATCCGCATTTATCGCCTCCCTGCTAACCCCTAAGGGTCAAACGCTCCCTGCACTCAACGTGAGTCTCCATAATGATTATACATCATAATCATTATAGTCAAACATTGAGAAGAGCCTCAAACTGGGAACTCAACCTGAACAGCCGACGGGACGCGCCCAGCCTAAGTGCTGGGGGAGCGGAACACCCCATCAAAGAAGCTGCTCAGCTGGGCATGTGCATCAAGCGGCAGCACATGGGCGACATACTGATCTGGCCGTACCACAACCATGCAGCCCGCCTCGCGATCAACACCGCGCATCTCGAATATATCCCCGGCGTCTTTGTGATCGACACAAAAGATCTTCTCGTGGTCCTGTAGGCCCAGCTTGCCCGTGCAGGGTTTCAGGATCTCGGGCATCTGCTGGTCCAGTAGCGCATCAAAGCCCTGCTGGAAGATGGCGCGCAGGTCGATCACTGCATCAATGTCCTCCTCCGGGCGGCGGTACTTTTGCGCAGCCGAGTCAGGGTCATTCATCAACCACTCACACAGCCGATACAGATCGGACCCTGCGGCGCTGTCCTGGCCCGCAAAGGCATAGATCCGCCAGCGGCCATCGGCCTCCGCCACGTGGCCCAGCTGCATCTGCATGGCATCAGCCACCCGAACCACCGGGGCAGAGTGAAAGCGGCGTCCGATCTCAAACCCCGTTGCCAGAGCCTGATGAGTCTCATGCCCTGTCAGCGCTGAGGCATCATATTTCACCGCCAACCCGCCGGTGAACTCCAGGTTCTCGACGAACTGTTTCTGAAACCGTGGCATGTCGCCACTGTCGAGCTCGGACTCTCCGGCAGGCGCCGACATGATCCGCGCCCATTGATGATCCGTCTCGATCAGCCGCTTTGCCTCGACCCAACGTTCAGCCGAATAGCTGCGCAACAGGCTGGGATCCGAGCGCCCCTTGAAGACCTGCATCAGTTTCCAGCCGAGGTTAAAACTGTCCTGCATCGAGACGTTCATCCCCTGCCCGGCCTTGGGGCTATGGGTGTGGCAGGCATCCCCGGCGGTAAAGACCCGTGGGTTCCGGTCCTGCCCCGCAGGCACATCGTCAAACCGGTCGGTCAGCCGGTGGCCGATCTCGTAAATGGACCACCAGACCACCTCTTTCACGTCGATACTGTAGGGCTGCATGATCCTGTTCGCCGCTTCGATCATGTGATCGGCGGTAAAGTTGCGGCTGGAAACACGTTCATCCGGGTTCAGCTTGTCCAGCTCCACATACATGCGAAACAGATAGCCGCCCTCGCGGGGCAGGATCAGGATATTGCCCTCTGTCGCCGAGGTGATCAGGCATTTCTGCCGCACATCCGGAAAGTCGGTATTGGCCAGAATGTCCATCACGCCCCAGGCCTGATGGGCCGCATCGCCGTGCAGCTCGCCCCCAATCGCACGGCGCACCTTCGAGCGCGCCCCATCACAGCCCACCACATAATTGGCCCGGACCGTTTTGGTCTCACCGGCGTTGATACCGGTGTTTTCCAGCGTAACCGTAACCGGATGATCGCTGGTCGTTGGGTCAATCTCCAGATCGCGGACCGCCCAGGAATAATCAGGCTCCAGCCGGGTTGGGGCGTTTTTCATCACCTCCAGGAACAATTCATGTACCCGCGCCTGGTTGATCAGGGTATGTGGCATCTCCGATGAGCCCTCGGGCACATCCTGCACCCGGCCAATACGGCTGATATGCGCCGGGTTCCTGGGGTCCGGCGACCAGAAAGCCGTCTGGTTGACCCAGTAGCTTTCCCGCTTGACCGTTTCGGCAAAGCCAAAGGCCTGAAACATCTCCATGGTGCGGGTATTGACCCCATCGGCCTGTCCCTTTTCGATGGGACCGGGTTTGGGATCTACAATCATGGTTTTGATTTCGGGCGCCTGCGCCAACTGCGCCGCCAGGCACAGCCCCGCCGGACCGCAGCCGGCAATCAGCACATCGACCCGGTCCGGCAGCGCCTCATAGGCCCCCCGCGCGCGCAGATCAGCTGCCGTGGGTTTTACATCCGGATTGCCGCCTCGAAAGCCTTCTTTGTAAAACTGCATTGCCATGCTCCTTCAATATGAACCCACGCCTCCTGGCGTTGCTGCAATTAGTATCTATGCTTACTATATTGAGTCAAGAAATTAGTATGTACACTTCCTATCATCCAGACCTCAGCTGTATTACACAGGAAAGAGCGCTTGAGAGCAGAAGGAACAGGCGATGCGAGTACAGAATATGGCGGGCCACCTGATCCGCAGGCTGAACCAGGTCTCCACCCATATCTTTGCAAAACAGATGCAGGCGACCGGCTACGACCTGACACCGGTTCAGTTTGCGGCCATGGATGCCATTGCCTCCTGCCCCGGCATCGACCAGGCAGGCGTCGCGGCCAAGATCGCCTATGACCGTGCCACCATTGGCGGGGTGATCGACCGATTGGATCAAAAAGGCTATGTCACCCGCAGCGTCAGCGCGCGCGACCGGCGCGCCCGCGAGGTGCGGCTCACCGAAAAAGGCCAGGGGCTATTTGAAGAGGTTCTGCCGCTGGTGGAACAGATGCAGGGAGAAATGCTGCAGGCGCTGACACCACAAGAGCACGCGGCCTTTCTGGATCTGGCGCGCAAGGCGCTAGGCAAATCAGCCCCTGATTTACCCTAGGGCCCCACGTTGCCCTGTGCCCCTGGTCCATCGCCAAACAAAAACGGCCCCCGATACGGGAGCCGCTTTTTAATTACTTTCCTAGGCAGCTTAGCCGCCAAAATCATCCAGCATGATGTCTTCACGGTCGACACCAAGGTCGAGCAGCATGTTGATCACCGACTGGTTCATGATCGGCGGACCACACATGTAGAACTCGCAGTCTTCTGGCGCTGGGTGGTTTTTCAGGTACTCTTCAAACAGCACGTTATGGATAAACCCGGTGTAGCCGGTCCATTCATCCTCTGGCATCGCATCCGACAGGGCCACGTGCCAATCAAAGTTGTCAAACTCCGCTGCCAGGGTGTCGAAGTCCTCAACAAAGAACATCTCTTTCTTGGAGCGTGCACCATACCAGAAGCTGATCTTGCGATCGCGGTTTTCCAGCCGTTTGAGCTGGTCAAAGATATGGCTGCGCATGGGCGCCATACCGGCACCGCCACCGATAAAGACCATCTCTTTTTGCGTGTCGCGGGCAAAGAATTCGCCAAAGGGACCAGAGATGGTGACCTTGTCGCCGGGCTTGAGGTTGAAGATGTAGCTCGACATCATGCCCGCAGGGATGCCCTCAGACCCGGGGGGTGGTGAGGCAACCCGGACATTGAGCATGATCATGCCCTTTTCATCCGGGTAGTTGGCCATGGAATAGGCGCGCTCAACCGGCTCAGACACAACCGATTCATACTGCCAGAGGTTAAAGCGATCCCAATCGGCGCGGTAGTCTTCTTCGATGTCAAAGTCGGTGTACTTCAGCGCATGGGCCGGGGCTTCGATCTGGATGTAGCCCCCCGCGCGGAAATTCACATCCTCGCCTTCGGGCAGATCCAGAATAAGCGCCTTGATGAAGGTGGCGACATTTTCATTGGAACGCACGGTGCATTCCCATTTTTTGACACCAAAGACCTCTTCGGGCACTTCCACTTCCATGTCCTGCTTGACCGCAACCTGACAGGACAGACGGTCACCACAACCGGCCTCACGCTTGGTGATATGACCTTCCTCGGTTGGCAGGATCGACCCGCCCCCGGAATGCACGCGCACCCGACACTGGGCACAGGTGCCACCACCGCCACAGGCCGAAGGCACAAACAGTTTTTCCGCCGCCAGGGTTTGCAGCAGCTTACCGCCGGCCGGGACTGAGATGGTTTTCTCGCCGTTGATGGTGATGTTCACATTGCCGGTGGAAACCAGCTTGGAACGGGCCGCGATGATGATGCTGACAAGCGCCAGAACGATCAGGGTAAAAAGGACAATGCCAAGTCCAAAAGTAGCCATTGTGCCAGCCCCTTACAGTTTCACGCCACTGAAGGACATGAAGGCCATAGCCATCAGTCCCGCAGTGATGAAGGTGATGCCAAGACCCTGCAGACCATCAGGAATGTCAGAATATTTCAGCTTTTCGCGCACACCAGCCATGGCGGTGATCGCCAGTGCCCAGCCAAACCCGGAGGAGATGCCATAGGTCGCCGCCTCGGCAAAGCCGTAGTCGCGTTCCACCATGAAGAGCGAACCACCCAGGATGGCGCAGTTCACGGTGATCAGCGGCAGGAAGATCCCCAGCGCGTTGTAGAGCGGCGGGAAGTATTTGTCCAAAACCATCTCTAGGATCTGCACCAGTGCGGCGATGACGCCGATATAGGAAATCAGCCCCAGAAAGGTCAGATCCACATCGGGAAATCCGGCCCAGCCCAGGGCGCCGGGCGCCAGCAGGTAGGTCAGGATCAGGTTGTTGGCCGGCACGGTAATGGCCTGCACGATCATCACCGAAATCCCCAGACCAATGGCGGTGGAGATTTTCTTGGAAACGGCGATGAAGGTACACATGCCGAGAAAGAAAGAGAGGGCCAGGTTCTCAACAAAGATCGCCTTGACCGCGAGAGAGAGGAGCGCTTCCATCAGTGGGCCTCTACGACTTGAATTTTATGTTCACGCTCTTCCACCTGTTCCGGCTTCCAGGTGCGGAAGGCCCAGATCAAAAGACCGATGATGAAAAAGGCCGAAGGCGGCAGCAACAGCATCCCGTTTGGCACATACCAGCCACCGTTGTTCACGGTTTCCAGAATGGTGACCCCAAACAGCGAGCCAGAGCCAAACAGCTCGCGGAAAAAGCCGACCAGCATCAGGATCAGACCATAGCCCAAACCGTTGCCGATGCCGTCGATAAAGGAGGCGACTGGCGGGTTCTTCATGGCAAAGGCTTCGGCCCGGCCCATGACGATACAGTTGGTGATGATCAGACCCACAAAAACCGACAGGGTTTTGGAGATCTCAAAGGCATAGGCCTTGAGCACCTGATCCACCAGGATCACCAAGGACGCGATAATCACCATCTGCACAATAATGCGGATCGAGCTGGGGATCTGGTTACGCAGCACCGAAATGAACATGGACGAAAACGCCGTCACCAGCGTCACCGCGAGGGTCATCACCAGCGCCACCTTGAGCGAGGAGGTCACCGCCAGGGCGGAACAGATGCCAAGCACCTGCAGGGTGATCGGGTTATTGTCGACCAATGGGTCGAGCAGCATTTCCCTACGTGTCTGGGACATCAGATATCTCCTGCTTTGAGATTGGCAAGGAACGGCGCATACCCGGTTTCGCCCATCCAGAAACGCACCAGATTGTCGACACCAGCCGAGGTCAGCGTTGCACCGGACAGGGCGTCCACATGGAACTCTTTGCCAGCGGCGGGCGCGGTTTTGGCCACGGTGATTTGCAGCTCACCCGACTCATCCGTCAGCTGTTTGCCCTTCCACAGAGCCTTCCAGCGGGGGTTGTCCACCTCGGCGCCCAGACCGGGGGTTTCGGCGTGGCTATAGAACTGCAGGCCAAAGATGTCATTGCCGTTTTCTTCCACCGCGATAAAGCCATAGAGCGTCGACCACAGACCATAGCCATGCAGCGGCAGGATCACCTTGTCGATCTCGCCCGCGTCATCCTTCAGCAGGTAGACAGTCATGTATTTGGACTGCCGCCCGATCGAGGCCGGATCCTCCTCCAACGCAATCGAGGTCGCCGGATCATCCGCCGCGGCGCGGTCATCAAAAGTCGCCACATCGAAGTCTTCGGTAAACCGGCCAGTGGCCAGCTCCAGAACATGCGGTTCAAAGGAGGCGCCAAAGGCCTCTGTCACATTAACGCCGGGCTGATACAGGCCCGCGACCTGCAGAATATTGATCTGCTTGTCTTTCAGCTTGTTGGCTTCCTGCGTCGGGCGCAGAGCCACCGCCGCCGCCGAAACGATCATCGAGGCACAGAGGCAGAGCGCCACAGCGACAAACAGGGTTTTTCCGGTTGAATCAGGCGAGGCCTCAAGGAAGCGCTGGATCGCGCCTTTTTTGGTTTGCTCAGACATGACGCTTCGCTCTCCGTTTGATATTGGCCTGCACGACAAAGTAGTCGATCAGCGGCGCAAAGACGTTGCCGAACAGGATGGCCAGCATCATGCCTTCGGGGAAGGCCGGGTTGATCACCCGGATCATCACCACCATGAAGCCAATCAGCGCGCCATAGATATAGCGACCCATATTGGTGTGGCTGGCCGAAACCGGCTCGGTGACCATAAAGACCATGCCAAAGGCAAAACCACCGGTGACCAGATGCCAGTACCAGGGCATGGCAAACATCGGATTGCTGTCAGACCCAATCGCATTCAGCAGCAGCGAGAAACCCACCATGCCCGCCATGCAACCAATGATCAGACGCCAGTTGGCGATCTTGGTCACCAAGAGGAAGGCCAGACCGATCAGGCAAGCCAGGGTTGAGGTTTCCCCAAAGGAGCCCTGAATAGTGCCGATAAAGGCATCCATCCACTCAACCCCGTTGGCCGCCAGCTGGTCAAACCCGGACGAGGCAGACACCGACAGCGCAGTGGCGCCGGAAAATCCGTCAACAGGCGTCCAGATGCTGTCACCGGACATATAGGCCGGATAGGCAAAATACAGAAAGGCCCGCCCGGTCAGTGCCGGGTTGAGGAAGTTCTTACCCGTGCCGCCAAAGACCTCTTTGCCGATCACAACGCCAAAGGAAATGCCCAAGGCCACCTGCCACAGCGGAATGCTGGCCGGCACAATCAGAGCATAAAGCATCGAGGTCACCAGGAAGCCTTCGTTGACCTCATGGCCGCGCACCGTGGCAAAGATCACTTCCCAGATGCCGCCAACCACCAGTGTGGTGATATAGATCGGCAGGAAATACAGCAGACCATGCGCCATATTGACCAGCGGATTGCTGGGATCAAAGCCGATGCCAAGGAATTCCAGAACGGCGACGCGCCAGCCCGTGGCCTCGTAGGCGCCAAGCGCGGTGTTGACCTGCAGGCCAGTGTTATAAAGGCCAAACAGAATGCAGGGGATCGTTGCGATGACCACATAGGTCATGATCCGCTTCATATCGATATACGACCGCGCATGGGGTGCTGCGGTGGTGACCGTCTTTGGTGTGTAGAGGAAGCTTTCCACCATCTCATAGATGGGGAACAGTTTCTCCCACTTGCCGCCCTTGGTAAAGTTCGGCTCGATGCGGTCAAAAAAGTTACGGAGACCCAAGAGACTATCCCTCCTTTTCGATCTTCGTCAGACTGTCGCGCAGCGCCAGTCCGTATTCGTATTTTGCCGGGCAGGCAAAGCCGACCAGCCCGAGATCTTCTTCGTCCAGTTCCAGCGCTCCCAGCGCCTGGGCCTGGTCGGTATCCATCACCAAAAGCGCACGCAAAAGCTGCGTTGGCAGATAGTCCTGCGGCATCAGCTGCTCAAAGGTGCCGGTGGGCACCATGGCGCGACGTCCGCCATTGAGGTTCGATGTCAGCGCATAGAGCTTGTTCGAGAACAGCGATCCCAGCACTGGCTGCACCGCATATTTGCTCGCCATCGGGCGAATCCAGCCCATGGGGATCTGTTTGTGATCTTCTTCGATCACGGTGATCTGACGCGCGTAGCGACCCAGATAGCCATCGGCCCCCTGGCCCGCACGACCCGACAGGATCGACCCGGAAATCACCCGTGGCGCCACCGAGCTGTCCAGCTCACCGGCCAGCAGATCCGCCATCGAGGCACCAACAGTGGTCCGCACCAGACGTGGCTTGCTCACCAGCGGTCCCGACAGGGCAACAATGCGTTCGGCACTCACCACAGCTGTGTTCAGCAAACGGCCAATGGCAATCACATCCTGATAGCCAATGCTCCAGACGGTTTTGGTGGAGGTGGGGGGCTCGATGAAATGCATATGGGTGCCAGCCAGACCCGCAGGATGCGGTCCGTCAAAGCCAACAACCTCAACCCCATCGGCGCTGGGGATAGACGCATCGCCAGATTGGCAAAGATAGGAGTTGCCTTCGCTCAGCATGGCAATGGCCTTGAGCCCCGCCGCAAAGTCATCCGCCGCCTGATTGATGATGACGCTGGCATCCGCCGCCAGGGGTTCTGATTCCATCGCCGTCACATAGATCGCCGCCGGGCGGCTATCGGATGCGGGCACCTTGGAATAGGGCCGGGTGCGGAACGAAGTCCACAGACCCGCCGCACACAGGCGCTCAGCCAGGCCTTCAGCGGTGGAGACATCTCCCACCGATGAGAAATCGACTGGCTCTGCCGCAGTGGCGTCCACTTCGATCTCGACGCTGACCAGCACCCGGCGGGCGCCACGGTTCACCGCTTTGACCCGACCCGACACAGGTGAGACCACCTGCACATCAGGCGTATCCTTATGGGCAAAGACCGGGGCGCCGGCAGCGATCACATCGCCTTCCTGCACCGCGAGACGGGGTTTCAAACCTAGGTAGTCGCTGCCCAGCAAGGCAACGGTCCTGACTGCGGGACCATCGTGAATTTCCTGCGCGGGGGCGCCCGCTACCGGAAGTTCGAGTCCTTTTCGTAGCTTGTAATGCCGCAACTCTATCTCTTCTTCTTGTGCTGTCGGTCAGAACCAACATCTCTGGGCCGTTTGTTCGGATTCGACCTGCAAATAGTCTGATCTGGACCAAGTTCCCACCGGGAAAAATGAAAAAGCGCGTTTCCGTACCATTTCAGACCATATCCAACCTTGATTGACAGGGCCGCGAATAGCGTACAATAGAAGGGCGTTTCAAGGGTAGGTGGATAAATGGCACGTCTCTTTCTTGTCGCTATGATGTTTTTTGTAGCAGCCTGCAAATCAGATCCCGTCACGCTGACCTTCAGCGGCGAGACCATGGGCACAACCTACACCATCGTGGCAATCGACAAAACGGCGGATCTGTCGTCGGATGCGCTGCAAACCAGCATCACCGCGGCACTGACAAAAGTGAACAGCCAGATGTCGAACTGGGATCCAAACTCCGAGATTTCCCGGTTCAACGCAGAGCCCTCCACCGATCCCATTGCGATCTCGCCCGAACTGGCCAACGTTGTGGCCGCGGCAAATGCGATCCACCAGAAAAGCGAGGGCTTGTTTGATGTGACCCTTGGCCCGCTGATCGAAATCTGGGGCTTTGGTGCCCGCACCCCCGACAGCCCGGTGCCCACAGAAACGGCCATTGCCGCAGCCATGCAACAGGTCGGGCAGGCCAAAATCCTGTCGCTGTCGCAGGATCCCCTGACCCTGCGCAAAAGCCTGCCGCAGACCTCGGTCTATCTGGCCGCCATTGCCAAGGGCTACGGCGTCGATCAGGTTGCCGCCGTTTTGGCCGAGGCTGGTATCACCGACTATATGGTGGAAATTGGCGGCGATCTGGTCACTGCCGGGCTGAACCCCAATGGCGAAGCCTGGCGCATTGGCATCGAACGCCCCGATGCCGCCAGCCAGACCATTGAGGAAATTGTCGATGTCTCGGGGCTTGGCATGGCCACCTCGGGGGATTACCGCAACTATTTTGAACAGGATGGCATCCGCTATTCCCACATCATTGACGGTGTCACCGGCCGCCCCATCACCCATGGCACCGCCTCGGTGACGGTGCTGGCAGAAAACGCCATGATGGCCGATGGCTGGGCCACCGCACTGCTGGCACTGGGTCAGGACCGCGGGCTCAAGATCGCCGAAACCGAAGGCCTCGCGGTTTTGTTCATTGCACGCCGAGCCGATTCCGGTGAGACAGGGTTCGCAACCACCACCAGCTCGCAGTTTTCCAAGCTGCAAGCCAAGCAATAAGGGCAGATCTTGATGGCCACATTCCTTTTTACCTTTGGGCTTTTGGCACTGATCATGCTGGGCATGTCACTGGGCGTTCTGCTGATGGGCAAAACCATCAAGGGCAGCTGCGGTGGGTTGAACGCCATTTCCGGCGCTGACAAATGTGTGGTCTGCAGCAAGGACATCGACCCCAACAGCCCGCTGCGCGACAAGCTGCAGTGTAAACGCGCCCGCAAAATGGTCGAACAGATGGAAGCCGAGATGCGCGCAGATGGTCAGACCGGCAGCTGAGCCTTCAAACAGACAGCAGATCTAAGACAGTCAGGACGCGGGCGGCCCAATCGGTCGCCCTTTTGTTGTGCCTGATGCGCCGCTTAGCCCGGCGCCATCGGGACAAAACCCAGTGTCAGCAGCGCCGCCGCCGCAATCAGGCCAAATAGCCACAGCTGCCAGCGCGGCCCCTCAGCCTTCCAGACCCGGCGATAGCGGTTGCCCGCCAGCACCGCCAGAAAAATCAAAATCGTGGCGCTCAGCGGCGTCAGTGTGATCTGCGAGGCAAGCAAGGTATTCCCCCAAAGGCAATTTGTCGTCTAAGCTGCCCTAAGGCATATCGTCTGTCGATCTGCATGACACAGCACAGGACCAATAGACAACCAGGCGCAGCAACAACAGGGAGCATTTCAACATGCCAAGTTCGTATCAGTCCCCCAGTCGCGGGGATCAGGCCAAAAAGACAAGCCACAGCCAGTCCGTTGAAAGCAATATCTCGCATGAGACAGCAACAGTCGAACAGCTGATCAGCAAAAAGGGTGGCACCACCTATACGATCTCGTCCTCCGATACGCTCAGCACCGCTGTCTCGGTGTTGCGCGACCGACGCATTGGCGCCCTGCTGGTCACTGGAACAGATGGCCAGCTGGAAGGCATTCTGTCAGAGCGCGACATCGTGCGCAAACTGGCGGAAACGCCGGGGCAAACCCTGCCACAGACCGTGGGTGAGAACATGACCGCCAAGGTAGAAACCTGCGCTCCTTCTGATGTTCTGGTCACTGTCCTGCGCCGCATGAACGAAGGTCGTTTCCGCCACATGCCCGTGGTTGAGGATGGCAAGCTATGTGGCATGCTGACCATTGGCGATGTGGTGAACTACCGCCTGAATGAGTTGGAATATGAAGCGTTGCAACTCAAGCAGATGATTGTCGGCTAAAACACCCTGGCCTTTTGTCCCACGGGGCCGAAGGCCAGCCACCTGTGGCCCGCCCGGTCCTCTGATCTGACACGCGATCTTTGGATGCCTAGGCTCTGGGCCCATAAATCTTACGTGCTCAGTTTGACAGATTTTTTCGCTGGTTAGGAGCATCTGCGCAGGAATAGTGGTACTATTTCAATCAGATGTGACGCGTCCAGCGGGAAAATCCGTCAAACCCGAAGGGCGGCTATTTCACTTCATTTC